>JAFQBO010000395.1 GCA_017416665.1 Oscillospiraceae bacterium | reverse complement strand
AGTAGTAGTTGTTGTTGTTGTTGTGCCTGATGATGAGCTTGTAGTACCTTCTTCACCAACTAAGATAGAACCGTTGTCAACTATTGGTGTGAAGTACATATCAGGTGATCCCTGTGAACCTGTAACATGAACTACTTCAATTGGTTCATCTGGGTTAAACTGGTTAACCATTGTAAGTGGATATTCGCCTGTAGCTGAATCACTTACTGTGAATTCGAGAACACAAACTGGATACTTTGGATCGTTTGTAATTGGTGTATCGCCCTTGAGTACATAAAGGATTACTACATTACCTTCATCCTGCTTAATGCTTGACTTGAGTGAACCACCTTCAAAGCCTGTGCCGTCATAGCCAGCCTGCTTTGAGTTATAAACCTTGTTAAGTGTAAGTGCTGTGTTATCGTAATTGATCTGGAGACCGAGACTTTCGTGTGTTTCACCGTGCATATCCATCCAAAGTGGAACAAGTACCTTTGAACCTGCTTCACCCTTGATCTGATCTTCAATCCAGATGTCACACTCAGCATCATATTTCTTAGCAAGTGTTGTACCTGTTGTTACATCAGGTTCATCAGTTGTTGTAGTTGTTGTTGTTACATCACCATCACCGATTGTGAATGTAATTGAACCAGGATTTTCAATATCAACCCATTTTAAAGCTGTTACGTCAGCTGGGTTTGTGTTAATAGCTGTTCTTGTTCCTGTAAGGTTAATTGTGTATGTACCTTCTGCAAGATCAGTAGGGAATTCTACATCAAACTTTGCAATATGTTCGCCATCACCTTCGCCTGTACGGAAGTAACCTAAAGTAGAGTTTGTCATAAGACATGCTTTTGCCGGATGAGCATCGTCATAAGCAAATGTTCCGTTACTGTCGCCGTAGAAATCATAAATTGGGAAATATGTTTCCGGAACATCCTTTGTCCAGATACTACCTGCAGATGAACCTGATGTATCAATGTTATCATATTCAAAATAGCTACCATCATTTGTTGCAAGATAACTTGGATCGCAGAGTTCAAGGTTTACCGGATCAACTGTACCCCATTCATCCGGAGTAAGGTTGAATTCAACGATTGTTACACCTTCATCTGAACTAAATTCTGTGTTTACGTCAACGTAAACTGTTGCAGTAGCACCTGCTTTGATCTCGTCAAGTGAGTATTCCACTTTTGGAGAGTTCAGTTCCAATCCTACAGGAGACGCTGCTGACGCTGTAAAAGGAACTGCGCTTAAAATCATTGAGCCTGTCATAGCCAATGATGTTAAGACTGAAAGAATTTTACCTTTCTTCATCACTTTTTTTCCTTTCTACTCATTTTTCATGAGCTTTGTTTTATTATTTTGGGTGATCCCCGCTTTTATATTAAGCCAACAGGCTTAAATACAAAAAAACTCTCTTTTTTATTTATCAGAATTCACTGATTGACTTGAGACAGTATTCAATAATTGCGTTGAGGTCGAGTCCATCAACTTTTGCATCCTTAGTTACGTCTGCATTTGCAATAGCCACGCCACTAAGTGAATAAACATCCGGGTTTACATTATACTTTGCAAGAGTAGAAATATCAGCAACGCCTATAGCACCATCGAGGTTTACGTCACCAAGCATTGTTGGTTCGCCGATTTCAACTGTTGTGCCTTCTGTAGATTCTGTTGATGAATCACCTGTTACTTCAACCCAACCATCTGTAATTGTTGGTGTGTAAACAGTGTATGTTACGTTGTCATCAGCGAGATTACCGAAAATAATATCAGTGTTTGTAGCTGTACCGTCTGTACCAGCAACTCTGTCAATAGCAACGAGTTCAATGTCGTACTTACCTGCCGCTGCTGTGTTGCTTACAGTACCTTCGAGTGTAAGGAATGTACCTTCGCCTGTAATGTAGCTGTTTGTATCAGCGAGACCATAAATTACACTTACGAGACCTGACTGAATGTTTGTTTCAAGTGTGTTTACACCTTCGAGTGATGTAGCATCTTCAACGGCAAGTTCACCTGCTTTTACGTTTGTAACTGTGAGAACTGTTGAGTCAAACTTAACACCGAATTCACAACCATTGATACCTGCTGCCGGAATACCTGAAAGATCGATATCTACTGAGAACTTTCCACCAGCCTCTGCTGTTGCGTTACCGATTGTTACGTTTACTGTGTCAGCTGCTGAAACAGCTGTAGCAGTTGTCATTGCAAGCATAAGTGAAGCACATGCACCTGCCAGAATTTTTTTTGCTTTCATTTGTGTTTTCCTCCTTTTCTGAATAAAACATACCAATTATATAATAAAGAGATTCTTGCTCTGTACATCCCTTTAATTATACTTTGTCAATATAGTATAAAAGCAATTTACTTGTTTTACACTACAATTATAGTTTAAGAGTGCAATAAAGTCAATAGATTTCAGACTTTTTTGTATAATTTTCTAAAATGAAACGCCTTTAATTGGTGAATATAATGAATAAAAACGCAAAGTCAGTTTTTATCGGCAATTATATTCTGTAAATACATTTAAGAAAACTGTGTCACTACACATTTCCGAAACCTGCATTTATATTATAATGCATGTTTTAAAAAAAGTCAATAGATAACTTTTTACAGGAGAAAATTTTCTTTTCACATGTTGTACTTATTATAACGCAACTACCCCGAGTTGTAAAGCTTTTTTTGAAATTTATTTTTTGATTTGTTAATTCTTTATAGAGTTTCATGTGTTTTCTGCGTTTTTTTTAACTATTCTTGCATATCTTATTTATCATGTTTACTTTTTTTGCATGTTGCACGAATTATTATTCCATAATTGTAAATAATAGCTAACACACGTTTAAGGAGAATTTTCAATGAAAACACATCTTCATACTGTTCCGATAATACCGGAACTCGAAAAAAACATATCGAAAATCAAAGAAATATCGGGCGGCACTTCAGAACTGCTGTTCAACGAAGTCAATATAAGCGGTATACACTGCTGCCTTATGTGCTGTGAAGGACTTGTTTCGACCGCCGTACTGACACAGCTTGTAATAAAGCCTCTTATGGAGCTTGAGCTTGACTCCGTATCACCGAAAGGACTGCTTGAGCATGTCAACTCCAACATGATGCTTTCAATAGACCGTCCAATCGCTGACAACTACGGCGATATGTTCAGACTACTGAATTCGGGTTTTATAGTGCTTGCTGTTGATGGTGCAGACTATATTCTTGCTTTCGGTGCACAGGGACACGAACGCCGTGGCATCACAGAGCCGTCAGGAGAAAATAATCTTACAGGTTCTCACGACGGCTTTACGGAGCTGATACGAACGAATATGTCGCTGATAAGACGGCGTATAAAATCACCGCACTACGTTCAGAAGCTTATCGTAACAGGCGATACAAGTCAGACGGACATCTGTATATGTTATATGTCAGACA
The DNA here is from genome assembly GCA_017416665.1 of Oscillospiraceae bacterium. Classification (GTDB taxonomy): domain Bacteria; phylum Bacillota; class Clostridia; order Oscillospirales; family Ruminococcaceae; genus Porcipelethomonas. The sequence continues at coordinate 6,634 of JAFQBO010000395.1, read as the reverse complement.
GAGTACCTCAGCATCTTATTGACAGAATTTTACAATCAATCGAAAATATAAAACTGGAGTCGGTTTTTTCGACAGGATATATCAAGCCGTTTCTTGAACCGAAAAAGAAAAGTATTTTTTCATCAGTCGGCATGACGGAACGCCCTGACGTTTTATGCTCCAAACTTACAGAAGGCAGAGTTGCGGTGCTTATTGACGGGAATCCGTATGCCTTGTATATACCAAAGCTTGTGAGTGACAATTTCCAGACGCTTGACGACTATAATTTCAAGCCGTATTTCGGTACATTTATAAGATGGCTGAAATATGCCGCTTTTCTGCTTGCACTCCTGCTCCCGGCATTTTATGTTGCCGTTGCGGTACATCATCCCGAAATGCTCAACAGTACTCTCCTGCTCATTCTTGCCGATGCCGAAAAAAATGCACCTTTTTCAATCACGGCTGAAACCGTTGGTGTACTTCTTATGTATGAAATAATCAAGGAAGCAGGAATACGCCTTCCAAAGGTTGTGGGCGGTGCTGTAAGCATTGTTGCCGGAATTATAATAGGTGACAGTGCCGTAAAATCGGGACTTATCAGCACGCCTTTGCTTACGGTTGCGGCAATTTCGGTAATAAGCGGATTTGTCATGCCGGGTCTGTCACAGAGCATATCCGTACTGAGAATTATTTTTGTAATATGCGGCGGAATATGGGGACTTTTCGGTATGAGCCTGTGTGCATCGGTTGTCCTGTTTAATATATGCTCAACCGAGGATTACGGTTTTCCTTATACAGCACCGTTCTCACCGTTTTTCGGCAAAGCAATGGGCGACACTCTTGTACGGACAGGCTTCCGTAAAAAACAGGAACAAAATTTCACAGTGGAGGAACTTCATGAGCAAAATTAAAGGCAGTCAGCTTTTTGCCCTGCTTATATCAATACGGATTTTTTCGGTTATATGTATGACCGATCTCACCAATGCAAACAGTATGGCTGGTGTGGCTGTTTCAACCGCAGTACAGATTCTGGCGGTAACGCCCATGCTTTTACTATATAAAGACAGCTCATTCAGTCTGAAAAAAGAAATGCTGTTCGGCAAATTCGGAAAACTATTATATATACTATTCTTTATTTTATGGGGTGCTGTTTCCTTCAGCAATCTGTGGGAAGTGACAAAAAGTGTTTATTTTCCCATTGAAAGCAGTTTCACAGGTGCTGTCATTCTCGGTGCTGTATGCGTTTACACTGCCTCACTGGGCATCAAGGCACTTTTCAGGGCATCGGGACTGATTGTAGGGCTTATCGGTATTTCACTTATTATAATGCTTGTGGGTGCATATCCAAAGGCAGAACTTACACATTTCATTCCCGATGCTGATTTCAGCGGTATTATAAAAGCGGCTGTAAGAGATTTCTGCCGAAGCGGCGAGCTTGTCATGCTGTTTATTTTATGTGAACTTGTACCAAAAGGAAAAAGAAAAGCCGTAACAGTATTCTTTACAGCAAAGCTTATATTAACCGAACTTATCGCCGCCGTTGAAATTACTGTACTTGGAAAAATAATAAACATTTCGGATTTTCCGTTTTTCACGGCAGGAGCGTTTTCACAACCAATGAGCATACAACGTGCTGATTCCGTTTACATGATACTGTTTACAATTCTGTGTGTTCTGACAGCCACGGTACAAATCACATTATCCACAATGCTTATAAACGAACTTCTTCCCGATTTGAAATACAAATCACTTATAACGGCTGTTCTGATGCTTGCAGTATCCTCTGCCCTGAACATCACTCAATTCGACATCACAGTACTGTCAGGCATTCTGATACTGATTTTAGCAGTTGCAGTTCCAATAATAATGTATATCAGGAGAAAATTTCATGAAAACAAAAAAGATAATAGCAGTCTTACTGCTGTCAGTAACGCTTAGCGGATGCAGTGGTAGCTCAGATGTACGCAACAAGGCATTTATAAAGGAAATCGGAGTAGACTATGGAGAAACGCAGGAAATCTCACTCCGTACATTCGGCAGTGACGAGGTTATAAAAGGAAACGGGAAAACACTCCTTTCCGCTGTCGGCGACTGTGAAAATACCCAGAGCAAAAATCTGTTTTCCGGACATCTTGAGGTTTTCGCCTCAAGTCCCGCAAATATTGGCAACAATCTGCTTACGCTTTTGTCAAACAACCGCATTTCGCCATCATGCTATGTTCTGTGTGTACCTGAAAACGCCGTTTCCTTCATTGACAAAGAAGGCGGAAAGCTTGCCGAACTAATACGAAGCAGCGGCAGAAACGGTATTATATTACCGAGAACAATAAGCGGTGTTCTGAACGATTTGCTTGAAAGCGACAGAAAGGCATCTGTTCCTGTTCAGAAAGACGGCAGACTGACTATGGCTGTAATTTCACCAAACGAGCTTATCGGTACTCTCAGCGAGGACGAATCAAAAGGCTTGTGCTGGCTTCACGGAAATGTAAAGGACGTTTACCTTCCGATTGAATACGACGGAAACACAACCGATTTTTATATAAGAAAAAGCAATACAAAAATAACTGCTGAAAGATCGGGAGACAAAATAAATATTACCGTGGAAATAAAAATAAACGGTAATTCCGATGACAGCAACAAAAATTCCGCAAAAGCAGTTGAAGAAGTAAGCAAAACCATTTCTGCCCTTTGTTCAAAAACCATAGCCAAAACAGTGACCGTCATGAAAGCTGATTTATTCGGCATTGAAAGAACCATTAAATCCGCACGTCTTACCAATGAAACCGAATGGGAAAAAATAATTCCATTGCTGAATTTCAGTTATAACATAAAAATTGCTCAGTAAAACAAAAATTTTGCAATAACCTCTTGAAAAATATAACATAATCTGTTATAATAGATTGTGTATGTAAAGACATATACCAAAAAAATGAAAAGAGGAATGCAAATGCCTGCTAATATTGTTGTCGGAACTCAGTGGGGCGACGAAGGTAAGGGAAAAATTATCGATATTCTTGCTTCACGAGCTGATGTTGTTGTACGTTCACAGGGCGGTAATAACGCCGGACATACTGTTGTAAACAACGGTGAGGTTTACAAGCTTCACTTAATCCCTTCAGGAATTCTTTATCCTGACAAGCTTTGTCTTATCGGTGCAGGTGTCGTTCTTGACCCTAAGGACTTCACAGGCGAACTCAAAGGACTTCAGGACAGAGGAATTTCAACAGACAATCTTAAAATAGATCCAAGAGCCCATGTCGTTATGCCTTGGCATATCGAGCTTGACGGACTTTCTGAAAAGTTCAGAGGAAATTCTGACATCGGTACTACAAAAAGAGGTATCGGTCCGACTTATATGGATAAGTACGAACGTTGTGGTATCAGAATGTATGATCTTGTAAATCCGGAAGTTTTTGCCGAAAAGGCACGTGCAACCGGAATGCTCAAGAACAAGATCATTACAGAAGTTTACGGCGGTAAGCCGATTGACATTGAAGCAACTATTGCTGAATACAACGAATACGGTAAAATCTTGAAGCCATATGTCGATGACGTTTCTGTTCTTACATTTGATGCTGACAAGGCTGGTAAGACTATCATGTTTGAAGGTGCTCAGGCAACACTTCTTGACATAGACTTCGGAACATATCCTTATGTAACTTCATCACATCCGCTTTCAGCAGGCGTTTGTGTTGGTACAGGGGTAGGTCCGAGAATGATTTCAAACATTATCGGTGTTGCAAAGGCTTACACAACTAGAGTTGGTAAGGGTCCTTTCCCGACAGAGCTTGATGATGAAATAGGCGAAAAGATCAGAACAGTCGGCGGTGAATTCGGTACTACAACAGGCAGACCGAGAAGAACAGGCTGGTTTGACGCTGTAATCGTAAAGCATTCAGTAAGAGTAAACGGTCTTGACGGTCTTGCCATCAATAAGCTTGACACTCTCTGTGGTCTCGGAACACTTAAAATCTGTGTAGGATACAAGATGCCTGACGGAACAGTTATCAACAACTTCCCTCCTACACTTGAACAGCTTGAAGGCTGTGAACCTATTTACGAGGAAGCAGAAGGTTTTACAGAAGACATCTCAGCATGCAGAACATTCGAAGAACTTCCTGTATCATGCCAGAACTATATCAAGAAGCTTGAAGAACTTTGCGGCTGTAAGGTTGCAATGATTGGTGTAGGCCCTGACAGAAGCCAGATTATTGAAAGATAATAAATTAAAGGACGCTTTACAGCGTCCTTTTAGTTTGTCGAAAAAGTCATTTATATTTCTGTTCTTTTTTGAAAAAAAGAACCAAAAAACTTTTAATTTCGCTTATACTTTAACTGAATTTGTAACTTTAAGCACGAAAAGATTATAAAAGTACGACAGTTTTGCTTTTATTATCATTTCGTGCTTAAAGAAACAGATATAATCAAGGTAAAAGCGAAACCAAAAGTTTTTGCCCAGCTTTTTTCAAAAAGCTGGAAAGGAAAAATTTACAATTCTTTTCTATAGCTAAAGGACGCCCGAAAGCGTCCTTTTTTCATGCTGATTCCTTTATAGCAATCTTTGCCTTATTTACGATTATTTTGTCATTTTCATATGTGAGGATATTAACCGCATAGCCTATATCAACCCATCTGATTTCAGCGATTTCTTCTTCCTGCGGAACGAAATCAAAGTTTTTGGCTTTTGCAAGAAAGTACACAACAACCTTATGCGTATCTTTTTTGGGAGAATATGAAACAGTTTCTCTGAATGTCGGATCAAGAATAACGTCAATGCCGGTTTCTTCCATTATTTCTCTGCGTGCAGTTTCAAGCTCAGTTTCATCACCTTCGACATGCCCCTTCGGAAACGACCAGTGACCGCTGTTTATGTGCTTGATAAGCAGAATTTCAATATTTCCGTGTGACTTGCGGTAAACAATAGCACCGCATGATTTCTCATGAAGCATTTTTATCTTCCTTTCCAAATAATTTCCGTTTTTGAAATGCAAAAAAGCATAACAAATTCCTTTATTAATAATATTATAGCATATTTATCCGTATTTGTCCACAAGTTCAAACAATAAATATTTGACTATCCGCATAATTTATTATATAATAGTATTACAGTAACTTTTTATGGGAGGAAAAATGAAGGATTTTTTTAATGAAGAAGCGGAAACAAGCTGTTCTGTACAGTTAAAGACTGCATCTATAGATGAATACAACGCATTTGATAATCCAACAGAAAACAGGGATTACAATGAAAGCTATAAGGAAATAGTCCCTCAGATTGAGCTTGACGGCTGTAAGCTTCCGAACATTCCATCAGAGGAAGAAAAAAAGAGAATACGACGTTTTTATAATATAGCAGGTGGCGGAATTGCCTTTCATTTTCTTTTGTCGCAGGTTTTGTCAAATGCATTTAATCTGATTGTCATGCTGATAATTATGTTTATAAACAACATAAGTTTGTCAGAATTTACAGGTGAAATGGGAAACAGAATTTTACAGTATACCCAAACCAGTTCAATAGCACCTGCAATAACACTTTTAACTTATCTGACAGTAAACCTGACAGTATTTTTCTTCGGAATAAAAATAGCAGGCTTTAAATTCAGATCACTTTTCAGAACCTCTGAACTGACTATGCGAAAAACACTCCAATATGTGTTTATTGCGTTATTTATGCATTATATCATAGGAATTCTCATAAATATTGTACAGATGCTTATGTCGGGCACTGATGTTATGGGTACGTCAACAAGTCTTACGTCCTATTATTCACCGAAATACGCAATTCTTTCGATGATGTACGCATGTATAGTATCGCCTGTAACAGAAGAACTGCTTTACCGTGGTTTTGTTATGAAGTGCTTTTCAAGAGTAAGTCAGCGTTTCGGTATTTTAATAAGTGCCTTTTTCTTTGGTCTGAGTCACGGAAATATTGCACAGTTCATGCTTGCATTTGCTGTAGGTATCTTTATGGGATATATTGATATTAAACATAACTCCGTTTTACCATCAATAATAGTACATATTGTGATAAACATGGTCGCAACAGGCTCTACACTGGTTCAGAATTATTTTATGGATAATATAACAATATTTACAGTGTTCAATTATGCTGTAATATTACTGGCGGCAATCGGACTTGTAATGTTTATAGTTTTCTGTAAAAACAATATTTTTCCAAAATCTGATATACGCCAGCAGTTCAGATGCAAAAATATCGCTGTTACATCTATAGGTACTATTATAGCAGCAATTATTTATCTGACATTTACACTATACATTACTTTTCGATGATTATGAAAGGATTTGAAATGCAAAAGACAGCTTTGATAACAGGCGGTTCAAGAGGCATAGGTGCAGAAATAGCCTTAAAGCTTGCCGATGAAGGATTTTTCACGGTTGTGAATTACTGTTCAAATAAACAGACAGCAGATGAAATTGCATTAAAAACAGGCGGTCTGGCATATCAGGCTGATGTTTCGGATTTGGAACAGGTTCAGAGGATGGTTAAGACAATAACCGAAAAGACAGGCGGTATTGACGTACTGGTAAACAATGCAGGAATTTCGGTTTCGGGACTGTTTACGGATATTACACCTGAACAGGAACAGCGTTTATGGGCAATAAACGTCGGCGGTGTGTTTAACTGTACAAGAGCGGT
>JAFQBO010000394.1 GCA_017416665.1 Oscillospiraceae bacterium | reverse complement strand
CATAAGAATGTTCATTACATCTGGGTGTGCCTTTTCGATTTCATCAAAAAGCACTACGGAATAAGGCTGTCTTCTTACCTTTTCAGTAAGCTGTCCTGCCTCATCGTAACCAACATATCCCGGAGGAGAACCAACCATTCTTGAAACGGAGTGTTTTTCCATAAATTCCGTCATATCAAGGCGGATAAGCGGTTCTGTTGAGTCGAACAGTTCATTTGAAAGTACCTTTACAAGCTCTGTCTTACCAACACCGGTAGGGCCGACAAATATGAATGATGCAGGTCTTCTTCTTTTGCTGAGCTGTACTCTTGTACGCTTTATTCCGTCAGCAAGAACCTTTATAGCCTCGTCCTGACCGACAACATGCTTTTTGAGATTTTCCGAAAGCTTAACCATTTTTGTAAATTCAGATTCAGCAATCTTGTTTGACGGAATACCCGTCCAGAGTTCGATTACCTTTGCAAGATCGGACTCCTCAACCTGTATCTGTGCAATAGCCTTTTCAAGCTCCGCAAGTTCTGAAGTTACTCTTGCAATATCACCCTTTACTTCCGCAAGAGCCTCATAGTTTGGTTCATCAGCTTCTTCGAGTGTTTTTTCCATGTCGTTGAGAGTTTTGAGTCTTTTTGATGCCTCGTCATGCTTTGCAAGCTCAGGATTTCTGATACATGTACATGCACAGCTTTCATCAAGCAGGTCGATTGCCTTGTCAGGTAAAAATCTGTCCTGAATGTATCTTTCCGAAAGAACCGCACACTGTCTTATCAGATCATCACTGATTTTTACTCTGTGATAATTTTCATAATATTTCTTTATGCCCTTGAGTACTTCAACTGTATCTTCAACAGTCGGTTCATTTACCGTAACCGGCTGGAAACGTCTTTCAAGAGCTGAGTCCTTTTCGATATACTTTCTGTACTCACCGAATGTCGTCGCACCGATAACCTGTACCTCACCTCTTGAAAGAGCAGGCTTTAAGATGTTTGCGGCGTTCATTGAGCCTTCTGAATCACCTGTACCGATAAGATTATGTACCTCATCGATAAAGAGAATAATATTTCCTTCAGCCTTTACTTCGTTTACAAGACCCTTGACACGGCTTTCAAACTGACCTCTGAACTGTGTTCCCGCAACGAGAGCAGTAAGGTCAAGCAGGTACACCTTTTTGTCCTTGAGGTTAAACGGTACGTCACCAGAAACTATTCTCTGTGCGATACCTTCTGCGATGGCTGTCTTACCTACACCCGGTTCACCGATAAGGCACGGATTGTTTTTCTGACGGCGTGAGAGAATCTGCACAACTCTTGCGATTTCCTTATCACGGCCGATAATATTGTCAAGTTCGTCATTTTCGGCTCTTGCTGTCAGATTTGTACAGTAATTGTCAAGGAATTTAAGTTCCTTTTTCTTTTTCTTCTTGTCTGCCTTTTCAGCACGGCTTCCTGATGACTTCTTCTCACCTGAGGCACTGTCTTCCTTTTTATTTTTTGGAGTAAGCATATTTTTAAGTCCTGACAGTCCTGTATTTTCAAGCATGTTTTCGAGATATGGAGGGAGTGTATCCGCACCACCCATTTCAAAACCGTCGCCGTCGAGCAAATCCATCATCTGATCAGACATCATTTCAAGATCATCATCTGAAATTCCCATCTGTTCCATATATTCTGAAATCTGCGGAATTTTTGACTCTTTTGCACAAACCATACAAAGACCTTCATTTTTCTTTTCATTGCCGTGCATTGATGTTATAAACACAACAGCCGGTCTTTTTTTACATCTGCTGCATAATATCATATCTTTCACCTTTCTCCTTTTTATTTACAGAAACTTGTAAAAATGTTTAAATAACAAAGTATTTTCTATTGTATTCATACTTACAAATGAATTATTATCATCTGATATATTTATTATAATTTTAACGATAAAGGCAATAATCATAATTACCGCAATCGCCTCCACACAGCCCATCACACCGCCGACAAATTTATCAAGCCTGTCATAGCCGTTAAGAAGTCCGAAATTGCCCGACCTGTTTGAAACAAGAACAATAATCGTCATAAGTACAAAGAATACTATCAGGAAAACCGCCGCACTTGCAATTTTTTTAGCCGGTTCTCTTATGTAGTTCATTTCTATGAATTTAGGCAGATTTTCAGGACTGTTCAGCAGCATATCAACCGTTGAAATGAACAGTTCCTCGTTGCCGTGTATATTAGCGAGTATTTCCTCGGCAACATAAGGCGGAAGCTTTGCACCTACCTGTGATGAAAAAGCCAGTGCAAATTCATTGATAACCTGTTGCTCGAATTCTTCCTTTGTACCGATGATATTGCTTGCCTCACTGTTGGCATACTCATAAAGCATATCAAGGCTTTCGCCGCTTTTAAGGATTTCCTTGATTTTTTCGTTGCTTAAAACGCCCGAAAGCTCGTTGCTTTCAATAATTGTCTTGATAACATCTTCAGGGTGATAATCTTCTATAGCCGTTTCAACAGCCTTTATATTCCCCTGTTTAAAGAAGTTGTTGTAAATGGTTTCTGCCGAATACTGGCTTGCCACCCATGCTATCGCAAAGGAAACAACACAGCCTATTGCCGTAACTATAATTTTTGAAAAACCTTTTCTTGCACAATGGATAACGCACAGCAGTACTACTGCAACGACTGCCGCATCAAATACCCACCAGAAATTTCCTCCCATTTTGTTCCACACGCTCCGTTTCGTTTTGTCAGAACTTGTGCCAATAGGATTATAGCCTATTGGGACAAGTTCTTATTCCTTATATTCTGTTCTGTCTATTCTGTCATATCCAAGCTGGAATATGTAGTCTTCGATAATGATAAAACCGTCGTAGGAATTTTCGGAACTTATATTTGTTTCTTCCGTTCCCTTAAATCCAAAACGGCTTATACCGTTCTTGTTCATTACATACACATATCTTTCAGCAATCTGTATACACTTACTGCCTGCAACATCAAATTCCTTTTCACATATTTCCTTTGTTTTTGAATTAATTGTTGTAAAGTAGCTCTGACGTTTTGTTTCATTTTCAAAGAGAAGTGCCGCACCGTCCGCACTGTAATCCCAGTCAATGAGCGTACTCGGATAATCGTAAGTAAGCGTTTGCTTGCCCTTGCTGTCGTAATATGCACACTTGGTATCTCCTATCAGAAAAATACCGTTTTCGTCATAGCATGTTTTAAGGCACATTGTACTGAAAGCCTCTGATGTCCACTTATCCTTTTCGGAATTGAAATCAACTGAAATCAGCTTTGTAACCAGTTCTCCATTCTGTGCATCACTTGTGGAAAGCACACAGCCTGTACTGCTTTCGTTGAAAGCAATGTCCACTACCCTTTCGACACAGTTTCTGCTGTAAATCTGGTTTCCTGTATCATCAAAAACAAGCAGTTTGCAGGCGTAGTTATCGGAATTGGTAATAATTGCCGTGCTTCCGCTTTCACTTATTCTTGCAAAAACTATGGTATTATCAAGTTTTTTTGAATAAAGATTTTTTCTTCTGCTGTCCACACGGAAATTGTTTCCGCCCGACTCATAAATCAGAACCTTCTTTTCAGCCGTCTGCATCATAGCATTTGCATAAGCATGCTGACGTTCATCATACAAATCTCCGTCCTGATCATATATATACAGATAAGCGTCACTTAAAATTGCAAGATAATCGTTTAAATTTCCGACCTGATAATCAATACCGCCCGATACACTCAGCGGAAAATTACCGTCTGCACTGTCGCCATTATTTGACTTTACACTCTGGAATCTGCTCCCTATTCCCTCAAGCTTCGGAAACCAGTCATCTACCTTTACATAGGCTGTAATTCCGAGAGTGACAATAAGGGCAAAGATTGTAAATTTTGTAAGCTGACGGCGTCGTTTTTTCTTTCGTCTTAAACTTACAATATCAACATCTCTTGGATCATATTTCATATTGCGTCCCCTTAAATCGGTTTAATAAAAAATTCTGTTAAGATAAAGACCATGTGGCTGTGCGGTATTACCTGCCTGAAGTCTGTCTTTTGATTCGATTATCCTTTTAATGTCCGAAGGTTCAATGCGTTTTTCGTTTACCATTAAAAGAGTACCGACCATTATCCTAATCATATTATACAGAAAACCGTCGCCTTTTACAAGCATTTCAACTGAAACTCCATTACTTACCACGTCAAAATTGTAAATTGTGCGTATTGTGGAAAGCTTTCCCGAACTATCTGCACAAAATGCCTTAAAATCGTGTGTTCCGACAAATTCCTGTGCCGCAGTTCGTATGCGTTCGATGTCGACGGGTCTTCTGTAGTGATAGGCAAGATCTGTCGCAAACGGATTTTTCGATTCACTGCAGTGCATTCTGTATATATACTCTTTTGCCTTGCAGGAAAATCTTGCATGAAAATCGTCGTCTGCCTCCTCGCATGACAGAATTGAAATATCGTCAGGCAGTCTGCCGTTCACGCCTCTTACAAAATTTTTTGTCGGTATTAAGCTGTTTGTCTTAACCGAAAAACAGTAATTGTTCGCATGAACACCCGTATCGGTTCGTGAACATCCGTTTATGATAATCTTTTCATTGAGTACAGAGGAAACCTTTTCTTCCACAACCTCCTGCACGGTAATTGCGTTTTCCTGACGCTGAAAGCCGTGATAATTGGTTCCTCTGTACGCCATTATAACCTTTAAATTACGCATCTTCCTTTGTTTCCGTTTCTTCCTGAGCTGTCTGAACTTCCTGAACATTCTGCTCTGTATCACTTTCGGAAGTTTCTGAAACAGTGTTTTCAGAAACTGTTTCTGCTGTCTCATCAGCTGTAGTCAATTCAGCAGTTTTATTTTCAGCTTCTTCCTTTGCAAGTCGTTCTGCTTCTGCTTCAGCCTCAGCTTTTCTTTTTGCAGCCACCTTTACGGAATATTTTCTTTCGACAATCCATACTGCCACAAAAGCAACAAGTGAAACTATTGTAACAACCGAACCCACAGCAAATCCAGGAGGACAATATTTAAGTGTAAGCTCATGTGAACCAGCCTTTACAGGAATACATACAAATGCATCCTTGATTGAAGTAACCTCAGTTTCTTCGCCGTCGATATATGCTGTCCAGCCGCCGTCATACGGAATTGATGTATAAAGTACACCATCATTTTCAGCTGTAAATGTACCGTTTATTTCGGTATCATCATATGAAGTAACCTTCAGACCGCCTGCTGAAAGCTTTTCAATACCCTTTCTGAAAAGTTCCTCGTCAACCTGATAAACGAACATTCTGCCTGTTCCGGTTTTGTCCTTTTCAACGTCTGCATAGAATGAAACTGTCTCACCCTCAAGATAATCTCCGACAGCTGTAATAGTCTTGTACTTCTGTGTCGGGAATGTATGATTAACGCCTCTGTCTGTCTTTACCTTAAAGCCGTCTGAATTGTCAAAATCAACAGTTGCATAGACAGGACCTGCTTTTTCAAGGAGATAATTATACTTGAGGTAACACTCATCATCGCCTTTCTGGTACTGATAATTGTAATTTCCCTCAGAAGATTTTGTAACATTAAGACTCTTGTGACCAACATCCTTGACACTCAGCTGATAAAGTACATCGCCATCAAGTCCCGTTGCTCGTCTGAACAGGTCGTTCTGATTTTCAGCCTGTGTTTCGAGTTCACCCTCATAATTTAAAATATCGCTGTCTGCAACAAACGCAATCGGCAGGTATGCGTTATTTTCATAAAGCTCAACGCTTCCGGATTGTGCTGTTTTGTCGAAGAATGTCATATCACCTGAAAAGCCATCATGTGACACAAGATATTTTATGTTGAGGAAACTGTTAAGAATCGGTGTTGACTGAGTGTAGTAGTATCTGTTTCCTGCCGCCGAACCCTGAACGCCAAGTTCCGCCATAAACTTTGAAACGTTTACATTTGCAGTTGATGAGAACTGTGAAACACCCTTTACGCCGTAAAGTGCAGGGTCGTTGATGGTATACTGTGTAACAAATTCTGTACGGAAAAAGTCACTTTTCTCATCGTCTCTTTTTTCAAGAACATCTGAAACTGTTCTCTGATTTTTCGGGTAGATGCTGTATGTTGTGGTTGTAACGGTTGTAACACCAATATATGAAAACCAGCCCATTTCAACTGTACACACAAGTGATACAAGAGTTGTCATAACCTTTTTGTTGATAAGCTTCATCTGATAGATGAACATTATCACAATGTAAACCGCACACGCAATAACACTCTTTAAAATTGCATCCTGTTCCTGATTTGTATTTGCAATAAGAGCGATGGCAAGCGTCATAATTGCCATGGAGAAAATATCAAACACATCAATTTCCTCTGTAATCACGGTAAATGCCCTGTAAGCCGCCGCAACGAGCATGAATGAAAACAGGAATGAAAATCTGTACGGAATCATGTTTGTGAAGTGGAAACCGTGCCAGATGTAGTTGAGCACGTTCATATTACAGCTTACTATAATAAATGCAAGATATAAAACTGTAATAATCTTTTCTCTGATTTTGATTTTTCTGTTTACAATGAAAACACCAAGGAGAATAATCGCAAACATACCGCAGTAAAGGTTCGGGAGACCTTCCTTTGCCGTTGGTTCATGGAAACCTATCATGTTTGAAATCATCATGTACCAGGTATCGTAAAATGTAATGACATCAGGGAATGTGTTGTCAACACTGTTTGTAAGCTGAAGTGCAAGGTATGCAGGAAGAAGCATAAATGCACCGATTCCGAGACCGAGTACAGTCGCACCGATAATCTGTCCGAGTCTTAAAAGTGCGTTTTTGAAGCTTTTCCATGTAATTATAACCGATGCTGCAAAAACCATTACGGTAAAAATACATGTAAAAAGTCCTATATAGAAGTTTGCCACAAGCGACAACGCAAGTGAAATAACGTAAAGTCTGAATTTACCTTCCTTGACCAGCATTATTGTACCGAGTACAACAAGCGGAAGAAGTGCTACAGTATCAATCCAGATGAGGTTCCAGTAGTAACCCATTATGTACGCACAGAGAGCGTAACAAACGCCGAAACCTGCTATTGACAAGTCGTTTCTTTTGAAGATATGCTTTAAAAATACCGCAAAGAACAGTCCTGCACAGCCGACCTTTATTGTAAGGAACAGCGTCATGGCATCTCTTGAGGCTTCAATCGGGAAGAATACCGAAAGAAGGTTCAGCGGACTTGCGGCGTAATAGGACATGATCGAAAGGAAGTTCGTACCAAGTCCTGTGTTCCATGAATAGAGGAGCGATGACATATTCTGAAGTTTGTCGTGTTCCTCCTGAAAGAACGGATAATACTGGTGCCAGAGGTCGGTTACAAGTATCTGCTTGTCGCCGAACGGGTGCACCTCGTAATGAATAAACATTCCCCACATCAGTGCAAAAGGAATTATAAAGGCTAAAAAGAGATAAAGTCTCGTCTCACCCTTTGAGTTGTAGAGAAGTATGTTTTTTTTACTTCCCGTTGACTTTTTTACATTAGTCATTTTTTTATCTTCACCCTTTTTCTCATAATTATCTGTTAAATCATTGTGCTATATTCACATAAATTACCGCAATCATAAACAGCAGACTGAGTCCGAGTGCGGTAAAATCGGACGGACTGCACTTTAACTGACGCATTTTCGTGCGTCCGTTTCCACCGTTGTAGCAACGGCATTCCATTGCGGTGGCAAGCTCTCCTGCTCTCCTTACCGCAGAAATAAAAAGCGGAATGATTATCGGTATGACAGATTTTACTTTATCCTTAATACTTCCGCCGTCAAGATCTGCACCTCTTGCCTTCTGTGCCGACATGATTTTCTCCGTTTCCTCAATAAGAGTCGGGACAAATCTGAGTGCAATAGTCATCATCATTGCCAAATCATGAACAGGGAGTTTAAATACTTTCAGTGGTGACAAAAGACGTTCAATAGCGTCTGTAAGTGCAATCGGAGAAGTTGTATAAGTAAGGAGCGAAGTTCCTGCAATAAGGAGTATTATGCGTATAATCATGAATACAGACGTATAAACGCCCTGATCGGTGATTTTTATGAACTTCCACTCAAAATACGGCTCTCCGCCCGTTATCAGAAAAAGATTCAGAACCGACGTGACAGCCAGAATCATAACAATCGGCTTTAAACTTTTCAGTATCATTTTAAACGGAATTTTTGAAAGTATTATCGACATCAGACAGAATACCGCACCAACCTCAAGGCATACAGGACTGCTTCCGATAAAAAGCATTGCAATAAAAACTATTGTAATGATAATTTTAAATCTCGGATCAATTCTGTGCACAAAGCTGTCACCCGGAAAATACTGCCCGATGGTTATATCTTTAAGCATCTATCTTCCCCCTTTTTCTGAGTTCTTCGGTAATAAGTCCGACTGCGTACTTCACCGTATACACCTCATCATTGAGGTCAACACCCTTTTGTCTGAGCATATCGAAAACCCTTGTAATCTGCGGAACGGAAAGTCCCATTTGCGTAATTTCCTCCGAACGCCTGAAAACGTTCTGCGGAGTATCGTAGCAGAACAGCCTTGACTCATTCATCACAAGAATTTTCGAGGCATACTTTGCAACGTCCTCCATACTGTGTGAAACAAGCAGCACGGTATTTCCTGTCATTTTATGATATTCCTTTATCTGTCCGAGAATTTTATCCCTGCCTCCCGGGTCAAGACCTGCTGTAGGCTCGTCCAGAATAAGCACCTCCGGCTCCATCGCCATAACGCCTGCTATGGCAACACGCCTTTTCTGTCCGCCCGAAAGCTCAAACGGTGATTTTTCAAGAACTTCCTCCGAAAGACCGACAGCCTGTGCCGTACGTCTTACCCTGCCGTCGATTTCCGCCTCACTCAGTCCCATATTTTTGGGGCCGAAGGCAATATCCCTGTAAACGGTATCCTCAAAAAGCTGATATTCGGGATACTGGAAAACAAGTCCGACACGAAATCTTATATTCCGTATATTTTTTTTGTTTGCCCATATATCCATGCCATCAAGGTAAATTTTACCCAAAGTCGGCTGTAAAAGACCGTTAAAATGCTGGATAAGCGTGGATTTTCCTGAACCCGTATGCCCGATAACCCCGACAAATTCTCCCCGTTCAATCTCTATATTCACGTTGTCAACCGCCGTTTTTTCAAAAGGCGTTCCCTGACTGTAGGTATAGGTCAGATTTTCTGTTTTCAGTATAGCCAATGTACAAGGCTCTCCTTTCGGTAAACCACTTATGAAAGCAGTTTTAAAAGTGCTTCACAGCATTCATTTTCATCTGTAATATGCGTGTCAAGGCTGAGACCAAGCTTATTCAGTTCATACACAAGCTCCGTAGCCTGCGGAACATCAAGCCCGACCTCTTTAAGCTTATCCACGTTTGAAAAAACCTCTTTCGGACAGTCGTCCATCAGAACTTTTCCCTTATCCATGACAATTACCCTCTTACACTGTGAGGCTTCTTCCATATAGTGTGTAATCAGAATAATTGTTATCCCAAACTCCTCATTGAGTTTCTTCACGGTTTTCATAACCTTGTTTCTGCCCACAGGGTCAAGCATGGCTGTCGGTTCATCAAGCACTATGCATTTTGGACGCATTGCAATAATTCCTGCAATGGCAACACGCTGTTTCTGTCCGCCCGACAGCTGATGCGGTGCGTGAAGGCGGTATTTGTACATACCGACTGCCTGCAGAGCCTCATCAACTCTCCTGCGTATTTCCTGCGGAGGACCGCCGAGATTTTCAAGTGCAAAGGCAACGTCCTCCTCAACAATCGTCGCAACTATCTGATTATCGGGATTCTGAAAAACCATTCCCACACGCTGTCTTATGTCAAAAAGCCGTGTTTCATCGGCGGTATCAATCCCGTCAACATACACCTTACCGCCACTCGGTAAAAGTATTGCATTAAGATGCTTTGCAAAAGTAGACTTTCCACAGCCGTTATGCCCAAGAATCGCAGTCATTTCACCCTGTTTAAAGGAAAGATTCAGATTTTCAAATATTAATTCAGCTTCTTCATCGTATCTGAATTCAAGATTTACAGCCTCTGCAATTTCCGACATTGCCGTTATCCTTTCTGCCATATTGCCGTTGAACCACACGGAAGAACAAGTCCGCTTTTTTCAACCGGCAGACCGATTTCGTCAAAACTCACATCTCCGCCGAATTTCGGACAGATAGTTTCACCTAGTATATATCCCATAACAGATGGTGAAAGACCTGTTGTATAGCTGTTTATAAGGAAAAACAGCGGATTGTCGCTCAGTACGCCTGTACAAAGCTTAACAAGGTCGTACACACAGTCCTCAAGCTTCCACACTTCTCCGCCCGGCCCTCTGCCGTAGCTCGGAGGATCCATGATAACGGCATCATATTTTCTTTCACGTCTGATTTCCCTTGCGATAAACTTTTCGCAGTCATCAACAATCCATCTTATCGGCTTTTCGGAAAGACCTGAAACAGCGGCATTTTCCCTTGCCCATGCAACCATGCCTTTTGAGGCGTCAACATGACATACGTTTGCACCTGCATTTGCACACGCAAGAGTAGCACCTCCCGTGTACGCAAAGAGGTTCAGTACATTTATTTCCCTGCCTGCATTTTTTATCTTTTCCGCCATGAAGTCCCAGTTTACCGCCTGCTCAGGGAAAAGACCGGTATGCTTGAAGCCTGTAGGCTTAATGACAAATTTAAGGTCGCCATAGGACATTTCCCAGCTTTCCGGCGGTTTTTCGGAAAAGCTCCAGCTTCCGCCACCCTTTGAGGAACGGTGATAGTGACCGAGTGCTCTGTCCCACATAGGTGACTTCTTTTCGGTTTTCCATATAATCTGTGGATCGGGACGGATTAATATGTTACCGTTCCAGCTTTCAAGCTTTTCCTGTGATGTTGTATCTAAAATTCTGTATTCTTTCCAGTTGTCTGCAACACGCATTATACTGCATCCTTTTCGTTTTAATTTATATCAGAAGCTGTATCAATAGGCTGTAGCACATATCTTTTCGGCAAATTTTAATTATAACTACGTTAAAATTTCTTGTCTTACGCCAGTAAAACTGCAAAATTTTTCCTTGTTCTAATTAAAATTATGCTCGAAAATCTATGCACAAATCCTATTGATACATCTTCTCAGTTTTTCCATGGGCGTTTTTTACCAAACCACCCTTTTTCTTCCCAGTACTGAGAATCATAACTGTTCTGCATAGTTTTTTTCTGAACCATTCTCATAACAGTGAACATAAATTTCGTTTTAAACGGAACGCTGATTTTTCTTCCGTCAGCAAAGCTTATCATCCTTGCGATGCTTTCAGCCTTTTTTTCAAGTT
>JAFQBO010000393.1 GCA_017416665.1 Oscillospiraceae bacterium | reverse complement strand
ATGGGAGACAGTCTGAGTTTATTAAAGATACACAGTTAATTTTTCTTTGTTCAAACTTTCTTTTTATAAAGAAAGTTTGGGTGTTCTTTGGTACTTTCTTGCACAAGCAAGAAAGTACAGAAAAAATCTTATAACGATAAATTATAATTTTTCTTTGTAACTTTCTTTGTGTAGGCAAAGAAAGTTAAGAATAAAAAGACGACAAAACCAGGTTCTGTTATAAGTTTACCAGATAAGGAAGTATCATACAATATCACAATGTATCAGTTTTTGCACACCTTCCTTGTGACGGCGTTTTATGGTAATAACGGAATAGTTCATTTTTTCAGCAATCTGTTCAAGGGTAAAGCCTTCGATATAGCGGTAAATAAAAATCGCCTCAAGGATTTCATTGTCAAGGAGCTCAATGGCGTTTTCGGTTTCAGTTCTGATACGGCTGTATTCCGAGAGATATTTCCGGTATTTTGGGAGTGAAAAGTCCGTTTCCTGGGTAATTTCCGTTTCAGCACCGCAGACCTCAGAGATATGTTTTTTCCGTTTTTCGTCCGACCTGTACAGCTGTTCAAGAGCCTCAAGCTTTTTTTCGGCATGATAAAGACGGTTAAGCCATGCTTTGATACTGAGATATTTTTCATCGGGCATCAGTCATCACCTCCGAAATTGTTGACAAGAGACCTGTAATCATCGAGATTAAAGCTGTAATCGTTCTGTACGGAGCTGTTTACGGTTATATTATCCTCCCAGCGTCTTTCCCTGAGCCACTTTTCGGGATACGGAATAAAGCGACCCTCCTGCTCCTGCCACTGCGGAGATTTTTTCTGTTTTTCAACAGCACTGAGCATTTCCCTTACAAGACTGCTGTCGGGCGAAAGCACACACCACTGCTTTACTGCATTTTCCTTTGCAAACTTTTTCGGATACGCCTTCCAGAATAATTCAAACTGTTCACTGTCATAATAAAAGCAGTTTTCATCGCACACGCTCTCCGACTCATACGGCTGTACAGCCGAAGTATCTTTGTCTTTATCCTTATCTTTTTCTTTGTCTTTTTCTTTGTCTTTATCGGTACAATTCGTATTCTTATGTATACGGTCGCATGGTTGGGTAATTTTTTTGTTCCAGCGTTTACGGGCATTTTCGGTATTGCGTTCACACTTTTCCTCCCATTTTATGCCGTCACGCTCGATAGCGTTCCTCATGGTGATAAACGCAATTTTCAGAGCACCGCTGAGCTGTGGTTCCTCACCACGGCATGCAAAAGCGAACAATGCCTTTACAAGCTGTGAAACCTCCTCAGGCTCAAGTGCGTCAAAAAGCTCTTCCCATTCCTTGTACATCATAAAGGATTTGTTGTCGGCATGATAGTTTTTAGCCATATTTTACCTCCTGTTTCTGTTGCATTTTGCAACACTGTAGTCAAAAAAAATGCGGTCTGCTTATTTTTATATTAGCACAGCTGTTACCGATTGTCAATAGCATTTTGCAACTTTTTTTGATTTTGCTATTGCAATACGCAATTTTATGTGGTATAATTAAATCAGAAATATGAAGGAGGTTGTTATGGCTGACATTATTCAAATCGGAAAACGCATTGAAACTGCCCGTACGGATTTAAACCTTACCCAGGAAGAACTTGCCGTAAAACTCGGTCTTAACAAATCGACCATACAGAGATACGAAGCAGGTAAAATACAGAAAATCAAACTGCCTGTGCTTGAATCAATGGCACGCATTTTAAAAGTGAGTCCCGACTGGCTCTCGGATAAAACGGAAGAACGTGAACCGACTGAGGAAGAGGTTACTCTTGATAATCTTATGTTAAAATACGACAATATCAGACCTGTCCGACTGAGGAAGTTTCCTCTTCTGGGTGAAATTGCCTGTGGAAAACCGATATTTGCACTGGAAGACAGGGAAAATTATATTATGGCTGATATGGATATAAACGCAGATTTCTGTCTGACCGCCAAGGGTGACAGTATGATAAATGCACGTATACAGGACGGTGACATTGT
>JAFQBO010000392.1 GCA_017416665.1 Oscillospiraceae bacterium | reverse complement strand
TTAAAGTAAAACCATTACAAAACTTTCTACGGCAATTTTCTGATATGTACCGCCAACTCATCCCTTCGGCTGGAAGCCTTAAGTTAAAGGCATGATAATTTTCTATATGCCCGAGAAAAGACTGCCTTCTTATTAAAACATGGGAGCATTGTGTTTTAAGTTAATTATCAATTATGATTTTACTTTCTTTCTGTTTTTCTTTTGCTTTTCATGGGAGACAGTCTGAGTTTTCTTTCTGAACCATTTGATTTTTCTTTTGCTTCTTTTCTTTTTCATAAAGAAAAGAAGTGCACTTCTTTTGGTACTTTTCTTGTGCAAGCAAGAAAAGTACAGAACAATTAAAATGCTAAATATAAATTTACCTTATAATAAATCATCTGCAAGCTTTATACATATTTACTATAAAATGGATATTTGTTGTTTAAAATGGTGGAAAGATTTTGTTATATATATTTCAGCTTGACTTACTCATTTAAAGAGTGTATATTAGAATTAGAAAAACAAATAAGGAGAATTTATATGAACAAAAATAAATTCAATCTTACTCAAAAAGAACAGATTAATCTTGTAAATGGTGGATCATTTTTCGGAACATCGGCAGTTCCTGAAAAAAATATTAAAAGTCTTCAGCTGCTTGATGGCGGGACAGGTATTAACTTTGAACAGCTTTTCGGTGATTTCCTCAGCCGTGATGGAAAAGACGGTATCGGTGGCGATGCCCTCAGAGATGTACTGAAAAATTTCTATAATCCGTCAGAACTGAAAAATGAACAGTCTAAAAAGCTATACGATTGGATTTGCGATAAGCTGAAAAGTATCATTCCGGATATGACTGCTCCAGGCTGTTATCCTCCCGGAATTTTTCTTGCGTCAACCTGGAATCCTGATGTGATTTATAAAACAGGTACTGCACTCGGACAGGAAGCGGCGGCTTATGGTGTAAATATTCTTCTTGGTACGCCCAATGTGAATATTCACAGAGATATACGCAATGGCAGACTGTTTGAGGGATACTCAGAAGATCCGTGTGTTGTATCAGAACTTGCACCATCACTTGTAAAAGGCGTTCAGTCAGAGGGCGTTGCGGCAAATGTCAAGCACTTTGCGGCAAATCATCAGGAAACCAATCGTATGAACATTAATGAATATATTCCTGAACGTGCTTTGCATGAAATTTATTATCCTGGTTTTAAGGCATGTGTTAAGGCTGATGTTGCTACTGTTATGAGTGCTTATAATCAGATAAATGGTGTGCCGTGTACCGAAAATCGTCAGCTCCTTAATGATATACTTCGTGATGAATGGGGCTTTGATGGTGTTGTTATGTCCGACTGGAATGCAGTTTATCACCCTGCTGAAGCAATAAATGCAGGTAATGATCTCGCAATGCCTGGTCCGATTGCACCTGATGTTCTGATGAATGCCTGTGAAAACGGCAGTCTCTCGGCAGAGTGTCTTGAACTTTCGGCAAACCGTGTTGCGGAACTTTCAGAAAAATATGCAAAAATGCCATCAGGAGTGATAAATCGTGATATGACTGATAGTATTGCTTATGAAACAGCATCTGAAGGCATTATTCTTCTGAAAAACAGCAACAACATACTGCCTCTTGAAAAAAGTTCAACTATTGCTTTATTTGGTGAAAAATCTGATTATCTGCTGACATGCGGTGAGGGTAGTGCAGGCGTTATTACAAACCGTAACATTTCGCTTGTAAAGGCTCTGGCAGAACGCTTTGACTCTGTTTCACATAACGCTTTTGCAGATGATTCAGATACATTCATTTATGTCTACAGTCTGCCGGGACAGGAGGGCAATGATCGAAACAGTATATCTATTTCCAAAAATGAAAGAGACAACATATTAACGTTGATTGAAAAGTCTGACAGCAAAAATATGAAAAAAATACTTGTGCTGAATGTAAGTGCTCCTGTTACGCTTGATGGTCTGGAAAATGAATTTGATGGTATCTTCTGTATTTTTCTTCCGGGTATGCAGGGTGCAAATGCTCTTGCGGATTGTCTTTGCGGTAATGTTAATCCGTCGGGAAAAACACCTCTTACCTGGCCTGCTGGAATTGAGGATATGCCGACATATCTGAATTTCCCTGGTGACGGTATGCAGGTGCATTACGGTGAGGGTATTTTTGTGGGTTATCGCTGGTATGATGCGAGAAATATTCAACCGCTTTATCCTTTCGGTTTTGGTCTTTCCTATACGGATTTTGAAATTTTGTCATTTGAGGCTGAAAATGAAAACTTCAGTGAAACTGTAACTGTAAATGCAGTTGTGAAAAATAGCGGAACAAGAGACGGTAAAACTGTGGTTCAGGTTTATGTGTCAGACAGAGAAAGCTCCCTTACAAAGCCTTTGCGTGAACTGAAAGCGTTCAGAAAAATTTTCCTCAGAGCAGGTGAGCAGATGACAGTCTCGTTTAAACTCGATAAACATGATTTTGAAAGCTATGATCCGAATCTTTGTGCGTGGACTATGGAAGAAGGTTATTATGATATTTCTGTCGGCTTTTCATCAAGAGAATTATGTGCGGAATGTTCGGTTTATGCAGATGTAAAGTCGCCTTATTCTTATGGTGAAAATACAAGTGTTAAGATTATTATGGAAAACGAAAATCTTAAAAATATACTTTTTGACTTTTTTGAAAAGGAAAATCTGACCTGGTCTAATGTTCTGACAAGCTATCAGTATACTCCTCAGGATAAAATCAGTATGATTCTTGAACAGGTTTCATGTACAGATGAACAATGCAGACAGCTCTATTCTTTAATGAGTAGAGTCAAAAAAATATAAGCAGAAACGGGACTGTAAAAAGTCCCGTTTTTATTAATTTAATGTTATTTTATTTATACTAAGTGAAAATAGTTTTTTTGAAACAGTGTTTCCGATAAGTGTGCAGATTTCACGGTTGGAGTTTTCTGTGATTCTTTTTACAAATGACAGTTTCTGCTCGTCCGAAAATTCTGTCATAAATGCTTTTATTGCTGAAATGATTATGCCGTTTTTGTTGGCGTCATCGGTGTTGATATGCTTTTCAGCTATTTCGGCAAGATCACTGAAATTTCCGAAATCTGCTGTAAATGACAGTGTAACCGGAATACCGGTGTTGCTGAGTGAAAAGTCACAGAGTGACATACTGTAACCGTGTGAAAGTATGGCTTTGTTTACCTTTTTTATAACCATATCTTTTATAAACTTGATTCCGATAAGGTTATATATAACTGTTTCAGGTGACTGTGTATCAATGATTCTGAGTGCGGCTGTATGCATTATATTTGTCGGACTGATTGAATTTTTAATCATTGATATTACTGTTATGTAGTCAATGTCATTGATTTCTGCCTGCAAATTTACTATCATTTTAACCTCCATCAGTTCCATGTGTTTTTGTCGTTGTAAAGTATATTCATATCCACGTCGCCCTCTATTCCGTCTATATTACCATAACAGCTTGCCTGCCACATGGCATATTCACCATCATAATCGGTGTAGTCGGTATAGTGTGCGAGCCAGATTGGATAATCTGAATGTTCATACCAGAAATTATTAAGAAAATTTTTACTGCTGTACAGCATTGCTGAATAATTTTCTTTTTCCAGTTCTTCGGAAAAAATTTCAAAATATTCGTTAAGATCGTTGATATTCATTTCGTATTGCTGGAAATTTGAAAATTCTTCCCAGTCAAATACGATCGGAAAATCAAGTTTCTGTCCGTCGAGCTGATCTGTGACCCACTGTGCGTTTTCACGGATTTCTTCTTCGGTATTTGCGGTTGTATACAGGTACACACCAACGTCAAGTCCTGCTTCAACAGCACCTGACATATTCTGGGTGAAACAGCTGTCGAGGGTATACTCGTCGTAATAACTTCCTATACGCATTATTACAAATTCACAGCCTGCATTTTTTACAGCTTCAAAGTCAATATC
>JAFQBO010000391.1 GCA_017416665.1 Oscillospiraceae bacterium | reverse complement strand
TTTTAAAATCACCTCATAGGATTTTTTCTCCTCATCAGAAAGCTCCATATTATTCAGAGCATACTGGCTTTGTGCCTTGATGACAGCAATAGGAGTTTTTAACTCGTGTGCAACATCGGACGAAAACTGCTCCTGCTGATCGAATATTTCATTCATACGGTCAAGCATGCGATTATTGGCTTTTATAAGGGAATTGATTTCCTTATAATGACCGTTTTCTTCCATATGCTTATCCAACTGCTTTGAAACACCGATTTCAGCTACACTCTTTTCCATAGTTTTTATGGAACGCTTGAAGCGTTTCAGAGCATAAAGCATTGTTACTGTCAGAACTGCAAAAACTGCCACTGAACCTCCATAACAGATAATTCTGATGTGAACATAATCACTGAGAACATCGCTTTCACTTACATATGCCCTTACATATCCGTTGTCAGGCATAGTAGGTTTTATATATCGGTCTATATAGTAATATGTGTTCTCTCCTGCCACAACCTTCGAAGGTGCAAGTGACCTTTTTGTATCGATTTTCACACCATTCGGCGGCAATCCCCACAAAACATTCCCATTACCGTCAATGACAATAATGTGCATATCAGGATATTTTTTCTCAATTTTATTTTCATCTACATTCAGCATTCCGTTATTGCTTGTGATATTTTCCGAAAGACTTGTAACCTGTCTGGAAAGACTGCTTCGTATATCAAGTTCAACCGACTGTGTAATATATAAATGAACAAAAAATGTCATTATGGAAAACATTATTATTTCGGATATAAACCATATAGTCATTATGTAGGTCATAACCGACCTGTTTTTTATTCTGCTTTTAATTGGTAACCAACTCCCCTGACAGTGTGTATCATCTTTTTATCGTACCCGTCATCAATCTTTTTACGCAGATAGCGTATATATACATCTATAATATTAGAACTGTTTTCGTTGTCAAAATGCCACAGATTATTTTCGATCTGCTCTCTTGTAACAACAAGCCCCTTGTTCCTTGCAAGGTACAGCAGTAACTGAAACTCCTTTGCAGAAAGTGAAATCAGCCTGTCGTTACGAAAAACCGTATAATCATTACAGTTTATGATAAGCTCACCACAGCGATATATATTTTCACGTGTTTCCACCTTTTTTCTCAGCATCACACGAATACGTGCCAGAAGCTCATCAAAGTCAAAGGGCTTTGAAATATAATCATCTGCTCCCAGATCCAGCCCATGTATAATATCCTTTTTTGAATCCCTTGCTGTAAGGAACAATACGGGGGTCTGTATTCCCTTACTTCTGATTTTTTCAAGTGTTTCAAAACCGTTAAGCTTCGGGAGCATAATATCAAGTATTGCACCGTCATATTCTCCATGCAGTAAATACTCATAAGCTTCTTCTCCGTCAAAACAAGAGTCAACAACATATCCGTTTACAGTAAGTTCTTTTGTTATTATTTCATTAAGATCTTTTTCATCTTCAACTACAAGTAATTTCATGCTATGTGTACTCCTTTCAACGTAGTCTGACATTCATGTTTATATTATAAGTGTAATATAACTTTATAAAAAAGTCAAGGTGTTGATAAACTTTTTTCAGGTCAGCAATCAAAGCCTTAATGTCCTTATAGCTGACATAACATGTTGAAGAACGAATCTACTGAACCAGGTCACTGAAAAGCTCCTTCATGCTGTTCATAATATCCGCTGCACTTGTAAATTTCTGACTGTTTACAAATTCCTTCAATAATTCTTTTGATGCTTTTTCCATAATAAAAATACTTCCTTTCAAGTTTTTTCGCTTGCTTTAAGCTTTGACTTTCAGGAAGTATTTTATTCTTTTTACACAAGTTTTTTCGAGGTCTCGGAGGTCTCGACTGGACAGATAAATCATATCTTGAACCACTTCTTAAATATATAGAAGAATACGTTTATATTTTAGTTGTAAAAGTAAAAATCTACTAATTTAATTTCGATAGAATATCTTTTATCGTATCACAGTATTGCTGTGGATTATCCATGAACATGCTATGACCGGCATTTTTAAGCTGATAAAAGGATTTATCAGGCGCTTCAATTGTTTCATAGTATGCTTTTATGTCCCTTTGACACACAGCATAATCTCCCTCACCAGCAAGATAATAAACCGGAACTTTGTAAGTATGAGAAAAATCTTCTATGTCAAACTTAAAGAAGGCATACTCCATCAATGTTTCATTCTGAGCAAAAAATTTTACAGTGTTCATCTGTTTCATAAACCATCTCATATCTTCAGTGTTCATATCCGGAGATGTGATACCTGTCCACATTTGTCCAATTCCTGACATTTCGCCACTGCAAGCAATATACTTTATTGTAATGGAAACCAGTTGACCGAGATCTTCTGCAGACATATCCTTGTATTGATTTACCTTGCGCATTCGATCAACCAGTTCGATTAACCTCTTTTCATCTTCCGTCCCTTTGATATTATCGTTTTCAAGAGCCATTTGTGCGGCATTCAGTTTATTTTCATAAAGATTGGTTATCTGACTTATACCGATATAGCAACTTACACTTTCAGGATATTTCTGTGCGTAAATCGTACCGATCACTGTACCCCATGAATGACCTGCAATAATGACATTTTCTTTGTCAAACCGATCTTTTGCATATTCTACAACAGCATTCAAATCACTGACAAGCAAATCAATATTCACATCGGAATCAGAATTATTTGCATAGTAGGTTCTACCACATCCACGCTGATCATAATTAATGATTGTCAATTCAGATTCAAGCTGCTTCTGATAATATGCAGACACATATGCCATAGGACTTGCAGGACCACCATGTATAAAAATCATTACAGGATTATCAGTATTTTCACCACGAATCTGAATATATTGCCGCATCCCATCTATATCTATATATGTAGATTCCTGAATACCTTTTTCGGTATCTATTTCATTTTTGCTGCTGTTGATCAGACGTGTGATAAAAATCGTCAATACTGCAATCAGAATCACAGCAAATAATGTTACTGGTATAATAATCATAGCTTTTTTTATTTTTCCTTTCATTGTTTCTCACTTTCTGTCCATACGAACTTATTAACTAAATTGTACTGTTTTATATTAGAACTTGTATCAATAGGATATGTGCTATAGCCTATTGGTACAAGTTCTTATATCTGTAATTATACATTTTAAATCTTAAAAAGTCAATTTATCACCATTATTTTGCTCACATACATAACTGAAATTATTCTGTCACAGACAAAAGCATCACCTTTATGGCAATATAAAAGCTTTTACTTAAGGCAATAAGTAAAAAACCTAAATACCTATTGACAAAGTAGGTAAATAATGATATAATAATATTAACCTGATAAACAAGTAGGACTATAAATCAGGTGATATTATGATATTTATTTTTGAACAGCTTTTAAGAGCTAATTTCCGTTTCAGACGAATGTGGTGCTTTTGATTTACAAACACAAACCACATTTTAAATCGAAAAGAATTAAATATTATGGCAAACTATAAATTTGAAACACTTCAACTCCATGTCAGACAGGAAACTACCGACTCTGCAACAGATTGAAAAAGTCAATCACCCGTCACTTGCTGAACATCCAAATTACGCACTTTATAAAAAATATTTTCCAAACGGCGGTGGTTCAATATTCACCTTTGAAATCAAAGGCGGCGTAGAAGAGGCACATAAGTTTATCGACAATCTGAAAATATTCTCTCTGCTTGCCAATGTTGCCGATGCCAAATCACTTGTAATTCATCCTGCAACCACAACTCACCGTCAGCTTAATGAGAAAGAACTTGCAGAACAGAATATAAGAACCTGTCTTCACAAGCGTATACACTTGTCTTTTTGATAAATTTCGTCACTAACTTCGTTGAAAAATCTTGCCGTACGTCAAGTACGCCTGCGGTTTTTCGCCTTGTTATTGACTAAAT
>JAFQBO010000047.1 GCA_017416665.1 Oscillospiraceae bacterium | reverse complement strand
TATAATATAACTAATACCAAAATTCATAGGAGGTAAAACTATGTCAAAGAAACCATTTTACATTACTACACCGATTTATTATCCTTCGGGAAATCCGCATATCGGTCACTGCTATACTACAGTAGCATGCGATTCAATAGCACGTTACAGAAGAATGCAGGGCTATGATGTCATGTTTCTTACAGGTACTGACGAACATGGTCTTAAAATAGAACAGAAAGCCGCTGAAGCAGGTATTACTCCAAAGGAATACGTTGACAATATTGTTGAAATATTCAAAAAACTCTGGAGCTACATGAACATCAGCTATGACAGATATATCAGAACTACTGACGATTATCATGTTGAATCTGTACAGAAAATTTTTAAGGCTCTCTATGATAAAGGCTACATCTATAAGGGTGAATATTCAGGCAAATACTGTACACCTTGCGAAAGCTTCTGGACTGACTCTCAGCTCGTTGACGGAAAATGTCCTGACTGTGGCAGAGAAGTTATTGAAGCAAAAGAAGAAGCATACTTCTTTAAAATGTCTCCTTTTGCTGAAAGAATTGAAAAACTTCTTACAGAAACCGACTATCTTCAACCAAAAACAAGAGCTACAGAACTTGTAAACAACTTTATCAAGCCGGGTCTTGAGGATCTCTGCGTTTCAAGAACAAGTTTCAAGTGGGGTATTCCTGTAACTTTCGATCCTGATCATGTTGTTTATGTATGGATCGACGCTCTTTCAAACTACATTACAGCTATGGGTTACGAAAACAACGCCCACAACGATTTTGAAAAATACTGGCCAGCCGACACACATATGGTTGCAAAGGACATCATGAGATTTCACGCTATCATCTGGCCTGCTATGCTTATGGCTCTCGAACTTCCTCTGCCAAAGCATCTTGCTGTTCACGGCTGGATTACATTCAATGGTCAGAAAATGAGTAAATCTCTCGGAAATGTCGTTGATCCTTTTATTCTCGGCGAAAGATATGGTGCTGATGCTATCCGTTATCACATTCTCCGTGAAATGGCTCTCGGTGCAGACAGCTCATTCTCTAACGAAATCATGATTAACCGTATAAATTCAGACCTCGCAAACGGATTCGGAAACCTCGTTTCAAGAACTGTTGCTATGGCAATCAAGTACTTTGATGGTACACTTCCATCAGAAAAGCAGTCAGGCGAATTCGATGATGAACTTATTGCTGAATGCAAGGCTCTCCGTGACAAGATCGACGACTGCATGGACAAAACTCAGCTCCAGAATGCTCTTGCTGAAATTTTCAAGGTTGTTTCCCGTGCAAACAAGTATATTGATGAAACTGCTCCTTGGGTACTTGCAAAAGACGAGTCAAACAAGCCTCGACTTGCAGCCGTTTTATACAATCTCCTTGAAACAATCAGAATCACCTCATCACTCCTTGCTCCATTCATGCCGACAACCATGCCGGAAGTATGGAAGCAGATCGGTGCATCTGAAAGTGATGTAACATACGAAAATGCAGGCACTTTCGGCGTTCTTTCCGAAAATGTCACAGTTTCAAAGGGTGATGTTCTGTTCCCTCGTATTGATACAGAAAAAGAAATTGACGAACTTAACAAGCTCATCGAAAAGCAGATGGCTGAAGCTGAAGCACAGCAGCAGAAAATCGAACTTGAACCTGAAATAACTATTGACGAATTTTTTAAAACAGAACTCCGTGCCGCTAAAGTAAAAGAGTGCGAAAAGGTTAAAAAGTCGAAAAAACTCTTAAAACTTCAGCTTGATGACGGTATGGGCGGACGACAGGTAGTTTCAGGTATTGCACAGTTTTACGATCCTGCCGATCTTATCGGAAAAACAGTTATGATCGTGGCAAACTTAAAACCTGTCAAGCTTTGCGGAGAAGAAAGCTGTGGCATGATCTGTGCGGCTGATATGCCTGATGGCAGTGCTAAGGTCGTATTCCTCAGCGACGACGTCGCTCCTGGTACAAAGATAAGATAAACAGCCGTTTATTGTAACATATACAAGGTCTATCGGGGAAAGCCTTTCTGAAGAAAGGGTTTTCCCCGAACCCCTTTCCAAAGACTTTTACTGAAATTTCTGCCCTATGGGGATAAATCCCCATAGGGCAGAAATTTAAACAGAAGTTTTCGGGAGGGAGTTTGAGGGAGACACTTTTTCAAAAGGGTCTCCCTCAATAAATTTTGTAAATACTGCAATAAACTGTTGTTTTAGCTTAACTATGCAAGGCCGAAGCTGATGGAAAGGGCGGTATCTATTTTGGTCATAGAGCCGTTGTCGAGTTCGCCCATACGTTCCTTTAAGCGTTTTTTGTCGATAGTACGTATCTGTTCGAGCAGAACAACGCTGTCCTTTGAAAGTCCACATCCATCTGCACTGAGTTCAATATGTGTCGGAAGTTTTGCCTTTTCCTTCTGGCTGGTTATTGCTGCTGCTATAACAGTCGGGCTGTGACGGTTGCCGACATCGTTCTGCACTATAAGTACCGGTCTTATTCCGCCCTGTTCAGAACCTACAACAGGGCTTAAATCGGCATAGTAGATTTCTCCTCGTTTAACTGACATAATATTCTCCATTCCGAGAGTCTTTCAACTCTTTTGCGATTCAAATTTATTTCTGAAATTATAATTGACTTAAAGCATATGTTTTATACCTCAAAAACATAACTGTCCATTAAATACCATATATTGACATTATATTATACAAAAGAGCTTTGGGTGATCACCGAAAAAATATAACTTCAGATAAAATTTAATTTTACTATTCCATTTTCTGAAAAAATTTGATATAATAAGTAAGTATAGTTTAATTTATGGAGAATTTTATGAATAAATATAAAAATCTGATCTTTAACACTATGATCCTTGCTGTCGGAACATTCGGATCAAAAATCCTTGCAATGTTCCTTACAAGGCTCTACACAACATATATGGGTGCGGACATTCTCGGTACAAAGGAACTTATCGAAACAACTGCAAACTTCCTTATACCTGTTTTTACCTTAGCAATCTCCGAATCTGTTATCAGATACGGTCTTGACAAGGATTTTGACAACAAACAGGTTTTTTCAACTGCTATTTCCGTACAGTTCTTCGGAATGATTATACTGACGGCTCTTTCGCCTTTATTGTCATTCATTCCGTTTATAAAAGGTTACACGTCTCTGCTTGTCGTATACGTCATTGTCTCTGCACTAAGACAGACCACCTCCCTTTTCATACGTTCAATAGGCTTCATGAAGCTGTACGCTCTTGACGGCATAATAGCAACCCTAACGCTGTTTCTGTTTAACATTTTCTTTATCTCCTATCTTGATATGGGACTTAAAGGCTTTATGTTCTCTATTATCGCATCGGATCTGTTTTCATTTATATTCCTGTTTTTTACAACAAAACTATGGAAAAATTTCAGTATCAAAGCTGTTGACAAAGATATTACAAGAACCATGATGCGTTTTTCAATACCGATGATCCCGACTTCTATTATGTGGATTATCACTGGTTTTTCAGACAGAATCTTTATTAAGTATCTTCCGGGGCCTGATGGTGAAGTCGGTGACACGGCAGCAGGTCTGTACACTGCCGCTTCAAGAATTCCTAACCTGGTTTCTATGGTTTCAACCGTTTTCTTTCAGGCATGGAATATGTCTGCAATTTCCGAATACGGCTCAAAGGGTATCGGCAAATTTTATGAAAAGGTATTTGACGCATATCAGTCGATTATGTTTATTGCATCAGCAGGTATTATCGTACTTGTAGAACCACTTTCAAGACTTCTTCTCAATTACAACGTACATCCGGAATACGCCCTTGCCGTAAATTACACGCCTGTTCTGGTTCTTTCCGTCCTCATGATGTGCTTTAATATGTTTTTGAGCAGTATTTACACAGCCGCCGAAAAAACCAAACACTCATTCTGGACAAGTCTTGTTGTAACCGTTTTAAATCTGATTTTAAACGTTTTCCTTATCAGATACTATGGCGTACATGGTGCAGTTGCAACTACTTTTGTAAGCTATATCGTCTGCTATATTATCAGAATTATAGATGCAAGAAGATATATTTATTTCAAGGTAAATCACATCTATACGGCAATAAATATAATCTCACTGCTTGCTCTTGCCGTTTTACAGGTAAATCTCGACAACAGCAAAAATATTTACCTTATTTTAATCGGACTTTTTATTATTGCAGTAAACTTCCGTCCGCTTATCACAGCCGTAAAAAGCATTCTTTCACGAAGGAAAGGATAAGCTATGAAAATACTGATTTGCTGCATTGTTGTTTTTATTCTGTTTCTGGTTTATGTATGGATTGAAAGCCGACTGCTTATAGTACGCAAATATAAAACAACGCTTGATTCAAAATACGGGAAAACACTGAAAATTGTTCAGATTTCCGATCTTCACAATAAAACCTATCCCAATGACTGGAACTGTCTTTGCACAAAAATAAACAGGCTTTCTCCTGATATTATTATAATTTCGGGTGATCTTGTTTCACGTTCCCAGAAAAATTTTGAATACACAGGTATTCTTATCAACAGGCTTTGTAAAATCTGTCCTGTTTTCTACGCAAGAGGCAATCACGAGCTTGACATGCCTCCAAAACGTATGGCAAGGCTTCGTGATGCCGTAACAAGCAATGGTGCGATACTTCTTGAAAACGGAAAATCAACGTTTGAAAAAAACGGTATCTCACTCAATATTTATGGTGCTGATCTCAAACGCAGCATCTACCGCAACTCAGACGGCGGTTTTTCAAATCTCGAAAGCTATACCGCTCAGGAGCTTGAGGAAATTTTTGAAAAACCACAAAGTCCGTCACTTCTTATTGCACACAATCCGTTCTTTTTCAGCGAGTACGCAAAATGGGGTGCTGATATTACATTTTCGGGACATGTTCACGCAGGAATCATCAATACTCCGTTTGGCGGTATTTTATCTCCGGAACGTAAATTTTTTCCGAAGTACATAAAGGGTATTTATGAACACGAGGACAAAAAAATGATCGTTTCTGCTGGTATCGGTAAATTAAGAGTTTTTAATCCTTCTGAAATACTGTATCTTGAAATAGAAATGTAAGCAGTTGTTCACAGTGGATCTTTCCAGACATACATTATGTGTAAATTCAATTTAATATACAATGGTTTATCGTAAGATAAATTTATATTTATCGCACAAAAGCAATTATTCATTTCTTTGTGTGCACAAAGAAACGAACCAAAGAAAAGCATAAACTTTTTTCTTTTCTTCGAATAGAAAAAAGTTTAATCAAAAAAGAAAAAATCAAAAGTAAAACCGTTACAAAACTTTCTACGGCAGTTTTGAGCTATGTACCGCCAACTCATCCCTTCGGCTGGAAGCCTTAATTTAAAGGCATAATAATTTTCTATCTGCTCGAGAAAAGACTACCCTCTTATAAAATATGGGAGCATTGTGTTATAAGTTTGCTATCAATTATGATTTTACTTTCTTTCTGCTTTTCTTATGCTTTTCATGGGTAACAGTCTAGTTTATTGGAGATACGTAGTTGATTTTTCTTTGTTCAAACTTTCTTTACAAAGAAAGTTTGGGCATTCTTTTGGTACTTTTCTTGTGCAAGCAAGAAAAGTACAGAAAAAATTTATAATAATAAATAAAAATTTTCTTTTTTACAATATTAATTAATCGTTGACATATCATGTAAAAACATGATATAATAAAGTGTTAAACAAAATTTTATTAAGGAGAAATATGTTATGAGCAATACAAACAGCTACGAAAGTCCGTTCTGCACAAGATATGCAAGCGAAGAAATGCAGTATATCTTTTCAGCAGACAAAAAATTCACAACATGGCGTCGTTTATGGGTTGCACTCGCAAGAGCTGAAATGAAACTCGGTCTTAAAGTAACTCAGGAACAGGTTTCAGAGCTTGAAGCCAATATCGACAACATTGACTACGAAAAGGCGGCAGAAATGGAATTCAAGTTCCGTCATGACGTTATGGCACATGTCCACACTTACGGTGATGCATGTCCTAATGCGGCAGGTATTATCCATCTTGGTGCTACTTCATGCTATGTCGGTGACAACACAGACGTTATCATTATGCGTGATGCTCTCAACGTTATCAGAAGAAAGCTTATCAATGTTATCGCACAGCTTTCAGGCTTCGCTATGGAGTATAAGGACATGCCTTGTCTCGCATATACTCACCTTCAGCCGGCACAGCTTACTACTGTCGGCAAGAGAGCTACTCTCTGGACAAATGAACTTCTCTACGATTTAAAGGAAATCGAACGCAGAATTTCTGATCTTCAGCTCCTCGGTTCTAAGGGTACTACCGGTACTCAGGCTTCTTTTGTGGAACTTTTCAAGGGCGACACAGACAAAATCAAACTGCTTGAACAGATGATTGCTGAAGAAATGGGATTTGAAAGCTGTGTTCCTGTTTCAGGTCAGACATACTCAAGAAAGGTTGACTCTTTTGTTGTCAACGCTCTGGCAGGTATCGCACAGTCATGCAGTAAGTTCTCACATGATATGAGAATTTTACAGTCATTCAAGGAAATGGAAGAACCATTTGAAAAGAGTCAGATCGGCTCAAGTGCTATGGCATACAAGAGAAACCCTATGAGATGTGAAAGAATTACTTCCCTCTCAAGATACCTCATGATCGACGTTTTAAACCCTGCTTTCACTTCAGGTACTCAGTGGTTTGAAAGAACTCTTGATGACTCTGCAAACAAGAGAATTTCTGTTGCTGAAGCATTCCTTGCCTGTGATGCTATCCTCAATATCATGATTAATGTTACAAGCGGTATGGTTGTTTATCCTAAGATTATCAGAAAGAGAGTTATGGCTGAACTTCCTTTCATGGCTACAGAAAATATCATGATGGATATTGTTGAAAACAAGGGCGGAAACAGACAGGAACTTCATGAAAGAATCAGACAGCTTTCTATGGAAGCCGGCAAGCAGGTTAAGCAGGAAGGTCTTGACAACGATCTCTGTGACAGAATCTTAAATGATCCTATGTTCCCTATCACAAAGGAAGAAATGGACGCTATCATGCAGCCTGAAAACTTTACCGGCAGATGTCCTCAGCAGGTTGAAGAATTCGTAAATGAATGTGTAAAGCCTGTTCTCGATGCTAACAAGGACATTCTCGGCGAAAAGTTTGAAATGAAAAACTAATACAATTTGAAGATATTGTGAAAATATCCGTGTTTTACTTGACTTTTTTTTAAAATAATAATATAATGTATATGATTGTCGATATTGAATGATTTCAATATCCTACCAAATCAAAAAAATATCAGGAGGCTTTAAAAGTGAAAAATGCAAAAAAACCAGTGTTTTTTATTGTATTTGTGTTAATCATTGCCTTCGCCGCTTCGGTTGTTTTCGGTTTCAGTTCACAGTATGGTGACGTTAAGACAACCTATATCAAGAGTGTTGAAGACATTCGTCTTGGTGTTGACATCCAGGGCGGTGTTGATGTAACATTCGTTCCGGCGGACGACGTTGACGCAACTACACAACAGCTCGATGCTGTATCTGAAGTTATCAAGCAAAGACTCATCACCCTCAAAATCAACGACTATGAGGTTTATGAAGATGATGCAAACGATCGTGTAATCGTAAGATTCCCTTGGCAGGCAGGCGAAGAAGACTTCGATCCTGAAGCTGCGGTTGACGAACTCGGTGATACTGCTGTTCTCTCTTTCAGAGTCGGTACAGAAACAAATGAAGACGGATCTCCGGCAGGCGACCTCGTTTTACAGGGCAGCGACGTTGAAAAGGCAGAAGCTGTAAGAATGCCTAACGATGATGGTACATATGAATGGGTGGTTGCACTCGATCTTACCGATTCTGCTTCTGACGTTTTTGCATCAGTTACCTCAACAATGGCAGGTACAGATGAAGCAATTTCTATCTGGATGGACGATACTATGATCTCCGCTCCTACAGTAAATGAAGCAATTACAGGTGGTCAGGCTACTATTTCAGGTAACTTTACTTCTGAAAGTGCCAAGAGCCTTGCTGACAAGATCAATGGCGGTGCACTTCCTTTCAATCTCGAAATCTCAAGCTTTAAGACTATCTCACCTACACTCGGTACAGGTGCTCTCAAGGCTATGATTATAAGTGGTCTTATCGCTTTCGCATTTATCTTTGTTTACATGCTCGTTCTCTACAAAATTCCTGGTTTTGTTGCATCAGTTGCAATTATCGGTCAGGTTGCTGTAACACTTGCATGTATCTCAGGCTGGTTCGGCTTTAACGAAAGTTCAACACTTACTATCCCTGGTATTGCCGGTATTATCCTCACTGTTGGTATGGGTGTTGACGCCAATATCATTACAGGTGAACGTATCCGAGAAGAACTTAACTCTGGCAAGAGTCTCGACAGTGCCCTCCGTTCAGGTTACAAGAGAGCATTCTCATCAATCCTTGATGGTAACCTTACAGGTCTTATCGTTGCTGTAATTCTTATGGCTGCATTTGGTACTCCTGACAGTTTCCTCGCAAGCTGGCTCAACAAGCTCCTCAGCCTGTTCGGCATCGGTGCAACAACTGAAGGTGTTATCTACTCATTCGGCTTTACTCTCTTTGTTGGTACACTCTTAAACTTCATCATGGGTGTATTCGCTTCAAGACTTATGGTTACTTCACTTTCAAGATTTAAGTTCCTCAGAAACAAGAAATTCTATGGAGGTGCAAGCAATGAATAATAAAATATACGATTTTGTCGGAAAGAAAAAAATCTGGTTTATAATTTCTCTTGCACTTATTGCTGCAATCGCTCTCTTTTCCGTAATCAGAGGGGTTGAAATCGCTCTTGAATTCAAAGGTGGTTCAATCGTTTCATATTCATATGAAGGCGATGCTGATATAAAGTCATATCAGTCTGAAATTGAAGATTATCTTCAGACTCCTGTGAACATCCAGGAAGGTGAAAACCTTGCAAGCGATTCAAACAGCTTCTCAATCTCTTTCAGTAACAACAATGGTCTTTCACCTGAAATGCAGGGCGGACTTACAGCTCTCTTAACTGAAAAGTTTGCTGACAACAATATTGAACTTCTTGACTCAAATGACGTAAACCCTACTTCAGGTCGTGAGTTCTTCATCAAGTGCATCATTGTTTCAATTCTTGCTGCAATTCTGATCATCGTTTACATCGCTTTCAGATTCAAGAAAATCAGTGGCTGGTCAGCAGGTGTATGTGCTGTTATTGCACTTATTCACAACCTCATTTTCGTATTCGGTGCATTCGTTGTTCTTGGATATGAAATCAACTCAAACTTTGTAGCTGTTGTACTTACTATTTTAGGTTACTCTGTAAATGATACTATCGTTGTTTACGACAGAATCAGAGAAAATAAGGCTACTATGCCAAAGTCAACTTCTATTACAGAACTTGTTAATACAAGTACATCACAGTCTCTCAGACGTTCAATCAGAACTTCTATAACAACTGTTGCAACAATGCTTATTGTTTCAGTTGTAGCTTACATTTTCGGCGTAAACTCAATTTTAAGTTTCTCAATTCCTATGATCGTAGGTATGATTGCAGGTACTTATGCAAGTCTTTGCATCGCTTCACCACTCTGGGTATGGTGGAACGAAAAAAGAGCCGTTTCAAAAAAGACAAAATAAGCCGTTTTCAGGCGTGTAAAAAAATCAAGGCGTTATCACTCTTAATGTGGTAACGCCTTATTTTTATATTTATTTTTCTGTTCTTTTTTGAAAAAAAGAACCAAAAAACTTTTAATATCGGGCATAGTTAAATATAATTCATAGCATACAGCACGATGACTTATCTGAAATTACACCGTTTTGCTTTTATTATCACTTCGTGCTTAAAGAAACATATACAATCAAGCTAAAAGCGAAACTAAAAGTTTTTGCCCAGCTTTTTTCAAAAAGCTGGAAAAATTTATTCAACATTCTTGAGTGCAATATCAAGCGGAACCTTCTTTATTCTTCGCATCTGCATAAAGGCTATAACTGCATAAGATACTACGCCTAATGCTACCATCTTTACGTACACACTGAAAGGAACATAAAACGGTAAATAACCTGAATATCCTGATAATGCAATATCCATTACCTTGTCTATAAAGATACTTACAAGAGGCATTGTAAGGATTAATGATGCTATAACCACTATTGAAGTAGTTGTTATATAAAGACTGTTTATTTCCCTGTCTGAATAGCCTAATATCTTTGTCATTGATACCGACTGTGCATTCTTTTCAATAATAATTTTTGAAAGCATATAAATAATCAGCATAAATATAATTATACCGAATGCCGAAAGAAGTCCGCCCATACCGTCGAATGAATTTTTCATCTGTCTTGATGTCTTTGTAAGATCTTCTTCGGTTATTTCTGTAGCAATATACATTTTTTCAATGTCTGTTATTTCTGTACTTGAAAAATATCCTGCAAAATTTTCTGCATCAATATCAAATGTTTCACAGAAAATACTGTCTGACATGAAAACTGCAATAGTTGATGGATAATAATATATTCCGTCTACCTCAAAGCTGTACTCCGTTTCGTCATAACTGCCTCTGAGCTTTACCGTATCGCCTTCATTTATACCATATTTTTCGGCGTAAGCGTTGGATATATAAATACCCTCTGAAGTTAAATCAAGGTCAATATAACGGCTGTCAGGTACTATTCCGTAAACGTTTACACCCTCTTCTGATTTTTCTGTCACTTTAAGGCTATTTGCATAGAATTTTTCAGCGTCAGGATTTTCAGTTTCAAGCGGAGCTTTTAAAATATACTGATAATCCGAAATCATATTTGAAGTTATTTCTTTACTATAATGATCGATAAGCGGTTCAAGTCCGCATCCAAACAGTAAAATAAGATTTGCAAATACTATCCCAACAATAATTGTAATATAATTCGGAATATTCTGGAATATTACTCTTAATCTGAATCTTGTCAGAATATTTATTTTCGTATTCAGCTTAAACGCTTTTTTCTTTTTTCTTGTACTTAAATCACGTCTTATAAATTTAAGCGGTGAAAGTTTCATTTTTTTTGCAAGAATAAGGAAATTTATAATAAACATCATTATCAGCGGAACTACGCTTGTCATTACAAAGGCTTCACCATTCCAGAGCGTTTTATAGGTTGTAAGGCTGAAACTGTTATAATACATATTTATTGCAAATTCTTTAAGTGCCGTATAGCCCAAAATATTACCCGCAACAGCTGACAGAAGTGTAATAATCATCGGCATTGTCATATAATGTCTGATTAATTCTGCTTTTGTATATCCTGATGCACGGAGTGTGCCTATTACAGCTGATTCTTTCATAATAGTATTACTTGTTGTAATTGCAAAAATAAACGCTATAATCGCCATCATCATATAAAGCAGAACAGCCATCATCTGTGTATCGCCGTCCATGTCATTTCCAGCCATCTGAATAGCCTGATTGGTATATGCAGGAAGATAATTTGTCAGCATGGTATTCTGGCTTAGTACCTCCAGAAAATCTTCTGAC
The DNA here is from genome assembly GCA_017416665.1 of Oscillospiraceae bacterium. Classification (GTDB taxonomy): domain Bacteria; phylum Bacillota; class Clostridia; order Oscillospirales; family Ruminococcaceae; genus Porcipelethomonas. The sequence continues at coordinate 4,121 of JAFQBO010000047.1, read as the reverse complement.
ATTGTCTTTGCCTCAATATCATCAGCAGGAGGCGTGTTATAAGTCCATGAATAGCTATAATGCATATTGCTATCGGTAAAGCTGTCAAATCCTTCGTCAGTAAGTACGGCTACACCAAATTTAATAGCATCAAACATCATATCCGACGGATTCTGATAAAGTGTTGAATAATCTGAGAGTGCAACGAAACCAGTTACTTCAAAATCTTTTTCACCGACAGTAAGTGTATCACCAACAGATATTTCGTTATTTTTTGCATAAACTCTGTCGATCGCAATCTGTTGTGGATTTTCCGGAAGGTTACCATCCATGATGCATACTTTGTTTACTTCTTTACGTTCTGAAAAAAGTCTGAGTGTACTGTCATTATTTTTAACATTTTCTTCTATGTAAAAGTTTTCATATATTTCGACCTGTTCTTCTTCTAAAGTTTTCAACACTTCACTGTTAAGCTGTTGAAAACTTTCAAAATTACCGTCTTCAATATTATACTTGTCAAAGCTTTCATTGTATGCATTCATCATGCTTTTTCCGGCTACAAGATAACCTGAAACAAGTGCAATCATACCTGTGATAAATACAAACAAAACAATGTACTTTCCAAGTTCAGATTTTAATTCTTTCGGAAGTCTTTTTGTAAGAGGATTTTTCATTTTTTCAACACCTCCCTTATTACCAGTCAAGATCCATTGCTGAAATCTTGTTCTCATTTACATAGTTCTTACGAATCATTCCGTCACGCAGTTTCACAACTCTGTCTGCCATATCCTTTATAGCATCATTATGTGTTACCATTATTACTGTATTACCATACTTCTTGTTTATATCCTCAATCAACTTTAAAATTTCCTTTGAAGTATTATAGTCGAGTGCTCCTGTCGGTTCATCACAAAGAAGTATATCAGGATTTTTTACTACTGCTCTTCCGATTGCTGTACGCTGTTGCTGTCCGCCTGAAAGCTGATTCGGAAGCTTGTGACGGTGCTCATAAAGACCGAGAATGTTGAGTATTTCATCAACATCAAGCGGATTATCACTCAGATATGCTCCGACTTCAACATTTTCTTTTATGTTAAGATTCGGGATAAGGTTATACATCTGGAAAATGTAGCCTAAATGCTTTCTGCGGTAAATGGTGAGATTTTTCTCGTTCATGTCAGCTGTCTTTTCGCCATTGACGGTGATAAATCCGCTGTCGGGATTATCAATACCGCCGATTATATTGAGCAATGTAGATTTCCCTGAACCTGATGGGCCAAGAAGTACACAGAATTCACCCTTCTGCAATTCAAGGTCTATTCCCTTTAAAACTTCAACACGGCTCTCTCCTTCTCCGAAACCTTTCTTAATTCCACTGATTTCAATAAACATATTATCAATCCTTTCATATCATTACAACAAAAAACGGGTACAGCCTTCAATTTGCTGTACCCGTTAGCTTCATAATTCACACACACGCACAGCTCTGCTATCAAGCCAGTACGTGAGTCTCGTTATTTAAGACAAACCAGACTTAAAAAGCCATGATGTTGATTTGCCACGATATTTCGCCAACTACTCCCTCACAGGACGTTTTCTATTTGTTGATTACATTATAGCACTTAAAGTTTCATTAGTCAACGCTAACCTTATAAATTCCACATTTATTCCAAAAACAGGAACAAATCTTACTTTAATTTTATAAAATTATATTAAAACAGATTTAATATACATCTGCACAATATCTTTTTAATGCCATAAGATCGAATATGTTTACCTTTCCATCACTGCATAAATCAGCTGTGTCCATATTTATTTCAAAATCACCAATTAAAACATACAGCTGAAGTGCAACAATGTCACTTACATCAAAAGCTCCGTCATTGTTGACATCACCTTTTATAGTCTGCGTAATTGTAACATATTTAATGTCATTTTCCTTTGCATATGTTTCAGCATAAGAACCGGCTGGAGTATGAATTACAGCATTTACAACAGGTGAATTGTCACTATCCCAACTAGCTCCTGTCCATAAAATATTTTCACCGATTTCTGTAACACTTGATGAAATTGTTATCTTATTCAGATTATCACAGTCATAAAAAGCTTTTGTTCCTATACTTTCAACACCATCCTCTATAACAACTTCAACCAGGTTTGGATAACACTTAAACTGTTCCGCATTTATAGCAGTTATACCACTTTTTATAATGATTTTTTCTATATTATCTCTCATATCTGCCCATGGATTATCATAAAAATAATCCACGCTTGATGCTGTAGACAATGGATGACGTTTATACAATATGCACTCAATATTAAATATTCCTGTTCCGGAAATTGTAAGTACATTATCAACAACATTCCATTGCACATTTTTGCCTGCAATACCATACACCTTTTTTTCAAATTCGCCTGTAACAGAATCTATCGAATAAAAATTAACCATATTTGCACCAGAAGAATAATATATAACTTTTGAATCTTTTACTATAGGCTGACAATCTGATATAGCAGCATTTACTGTATATTCTTTACCAAGTTTCTTTCCATCGCCATCTATAAAAATATAATGAAGTGTATGTCTTGAAAGAATATCTGGCATATCTGAAATTTTCATATCTTCACCAGATGAATAACTTTCTTCCCATGAAATCATAAACTTATCGTCGTTTATCTCTGTAATTTTAAGACCGATAAAAGACTTCCCATCTCCTGTATAATCTGTAAGCCATTTAACCTCAGTTGAGTCTTCTGATACACCTGACATTGGTGTTACAGTAATATAAATATTATGAGGTGTCTCGTCTGTCACATTATCATATTCAGATTGATCTATTGATGTTCCTACACATAAAATATTATCCGATGACAGTGCCATACCATCAACGCTTGCATAACATTCAAGTGTTCCTCCTGTTGTTTTAACTCCTCCATAATTAAACAACTGTGTTTCTTTCTTTAGTACAATTGTACTTAAATCGCTTGCATCAAATTTAAAAAGGTTTGTACATCTTTTTCCATCACTCTTTTCAACAACATATATATCTGAATTATTATTTTCAATATACTGTGCAAATGAATGTCTGAATTCACCATATGTTATTTTGCCGTTCATACTTTCTGTATCAGCATCAATCATAATAAATCCCTGATGCCTTGTATTAGTAGCTGAATCAAAATAACCTTCACGTCCGGTAGCAATAAATAAATGGCCGTTATATTCAGTAACCTGTACACAACCATGATCAAATATACGACTCACATCTCTGCCGTTTATAGCACTGTTTCCTGTTATTTTTATCGCACCAAGTCTGTTCCAGTTCTTGTCATATTTAATGACTCTGACTACCTCTGTTGCATCTACTTCCTCAACGTTGTCGCATCCTTCAATCAGATAGTAGGCATCAGTTCCTTCGTAAAATCCACCCCATATATCCATTTCCATTGCAATCGACATGAAGGACTGAATATTAAAGTCGTTGTCGTAATATTCTATTCCAACATACTCGTTATTGTAAAATACTCGCATGTAACCATCATCTGTTGCTGTAAGATATGAATTATTTATTAATTCACTTTCAAGATTATATGATACCTCCGGCAGTATTTCCTCTAAAGCAGATACTGAATTTTCTAACGAAAACATTGGTAAAACACAACACAATACAGCTGTACTGAACGCTAAAAATTTCTTTATGCATTTCATTTTTTTCATAAATTTCTCCTTTGTAATTTAGTTAAGGCACAAACATTGGGAGCTGTATAACAGCTCCCGGAATAATTTTATTTGATTACATCTGTACCCATAAATGGTCTGAGTGCTTCAGGAATTGTTACAGTTCCGTCTGCGTTCTGGAAATTTTCAAGAATTGCCGCAACTGTTCTTCCTACAGCAACACCTGAACCGTTGAGTGTATGAACAAACTGAGCCTTATCCTTAGGATTGTTCTTGAATCTGATAGCCGCTCTTCTTGCCTGATAGTCAACGAAGTTTGAACAGCTTGAGATTTCAACATATCTGTTGTATGAAGGCATCCACACTTCAATATCATATGTCTTGGCACTTGAGAAACCAATATCGCCTGATGAAAGTGCAACTACTCTGTAAGGAAGTCCAAGTCCCTGAAGAACTCTTTCAG
>JAFQBO010000390.1 GCA_017416665.1 Oscillospiraceae bacterium | reverse complement strand
GCAACACCACCGATAATAAGAGTAATCGGCTGACCTGAAAACTGCTTGATAAAGTCGCTGTTCATTTCTGCTTCGGAAGAAGAACGTGTTACGAGCATACCTGTTGAAACAGAGATAAGAAGTGCAGGGATCTGTGACATAAGACCGTCACCACATGTAGCGACACTGTATGTCTGAACGATAGTCATAATATCGCCTTCACCATTTAAGAGACCGATAACGATACCACCGATTAAGTTTATGAGGGTAACAACAATCGACATGATAGAGTCACCCTTTACGAACTTGGAAGCACCGTCCATGGCTCCGAAAAAGCTTGCTTCACGCTGAATATCGTTTCGGCGTATTCTTGCAGTCTGTTCATCAATAAGACCTGAGCTTAAATCAGCGTCAATAGCCATCTGCTTACCAGGCATAGCGTCGAGAGTAAATCTTGCTGATACTTCAGCTACACGCTCAGAACCTTTTGTAATAACAAGGAACTGAACCAAAACTACAATAAGGAATATTACAAGACCTACTACGATATTTCCTCGGATAACGAATTCACCGAACGTTTTAACTACCTCACCTGCATAACCGCCGTTGGTAAGAATCGATCGTGTGGACGAAATGTTAAGAGCAAGTCGCAGGATTGTTGTTACAAGGAGCAAGGTCGGGAATACCGAAAAATCAAGTGCTCTTTTTATATACATGGTCATAAGAAGAATAACCAGAGAGATCGCCAGCTGCATAATAAACATAAAGTCCAGCAAAGCGGTCGGCAGTGGAATAATAATTAAGAATACAATTAAAACTACAAATGCTGAAACACTGTTGGTCAGCATACCTAATAACTTCTTCAAGTTCTACTCAATTCCTTTTCTTTTAAACTGTATACATAAGCGAGTACTTCTGCGACAGGCCCGTAAAATTCCGACGGAATTTCCCTGCCAATATCAACTTCGGAATACAAAGCTCTCGCAAGAGGCTTGTTTTCCATAATTGGTATATCATGCTCCTGAGCAATTTCTATAATTTTAAGTGCCATATAATCCTCACCCTTGGCGACGATTACAGGAGCTGAATTTTTTTCATGATCATATTTAAGAGCAACCGCATAATGGGTAGGGTTTCTGATAACGACATTCGCCTCAGGCACCGCCTGCATCATACGCTGTCTTGACATCTGTTGCTGTTTCTGTTTGATTTTCCCCTTTATCTTAGGGTCACCTTCAGTCATCTTATATTCTTCCTTTACTTCCTGCTTTGTCATTTTAAGCTTTTTTTCATAGTCCCATTTCTGATACATGAAATCAAGCCCTGCGACAAACACAAAAGCAACCATGACCTTTATCGACATGCTCCAGAGGATACTTCCCAGTTCCGGGATAGCCTCTGCCAGATCCATATCCATCATTTTCGGAAGCTTTGCAACTTCGTTTTTAAGGGTTGAATATATAACAAAAAACAATACAACAATTTTAACTACTGATTTAAGCAGTTCGATAATTCCTTTTATGGAAAAAAGATTTTTTATACCGTTCAAAGGATTCATCCTGCTGAATTTAGGCTGTATCGATTTGAAACTTACAAGTCCGCGTGTCTGGACTACAGTTGCAATAATGCCGACTGCTGAGGCTATCAGCACAATCGGACCTGCTGAAATTACAAAAGCGATAATCCCTTTTATAAAAATCTGAGATATGTCAGAGGTATTCAAAGAATCCATTGTACCTACCAGCGAAAAAAATGATTTTAATGCACCGGAAAGCGTTGATTCGGTAAGAGAGTAAAAAAGCCTGAAAACCACAAATGTCACAATAAGTGAAATTGCAATTATAATTTCCTTGCTTTGAAATACGTTACCTTCTTTTCGTTGATCACTACGTCGTTTCGCGGTAGGTTTCTCGGTTTTTTCTTCTGAAGAATCCGGCAACCTGTATCCCCCCTTTTAACCGTCAGCCTTTCAATGAAAGTAAGGCATTTTTTGCTTCATCGAACATCATTATAATATAATTGTCTATAAATGCCGCTGTAGGGTAAGCAAGTACAAACAAAAGAATTATTGCAAGAATTATTTTAAGCTGAAAGTTAATTACAAAAACGTGTATCTGTGGAATAAGCTTCATAAGAATACCCAGTGATACCTCAAGGATAAACTGTGCACAGATAAACGGGATTGTAAGTTTCATTGCAACAGCAAAGGTATTACCGAATAAATCTATTGCAAATGCAGCAGCCGAATCGAGTGCAAAGCCTTCCAGCCCGATAGGAGCAATGTCGAAGGACGACACTGTAATATTAATAAGTGCGTGATGACTGTTTGTAACAAAAAACAAAAGTATGAACATTATATGCAGAAGCTGGGAAATAACTGATGTCTGAATATTTGTTGCAGGGTCGAAATTCTTTGCCATACCAAAACCCTGATCCATATCCAGAATATCACCTGCTGCCATAAGCATATAGTAAAAAATGTTAAAAACATATCCCAGTAACAAACCTACAGCAATTTCCTTCAGAAATCCGAGCAGAAAATCAAAAGTTCCCGGCTCAAAGTCAGCAGGAATCTGAATTGCAGGTGTTATCATAACAGTAAGTGTAAGAGCAAGTGCTGTTCTTACCGTTGCGGGAATGTTCGCCTTTGAAATAATCGGGTTAAACAGGAATATTCCTGCAACCCTTACAAACACAAGCACATATATTTCAATATTGTCTATAAGAAACTGTAATTCTGCCAAAACAATGACCTCATAATATCGAAATCATATCAAATATACTGTGAAAGAACTCTGAAAATACAGTTATCATCCAGGAGCCCATAACAAACAGCATAACAGAAATAACCAGGACCTTCGGCAAAAACGTCAACGTCTGTTCATGAATCTGAGTTGCCGCCTGAAAAATCGCAATTACAAGACCTATAAGAAGACTTATAATAAGCATTGGCCCTGCAACCTTAAATGCAACAATAAGAGCAGACTGAAAAATCTCCAGTACCTTTCCCTGATCCAATTAAAACACCACCTTCATCACCTGAAGCCCATAATAAGCGACTCAAATAACAGATTCCACCCGTCAACCAGTACAAACAGCATAAGCTTGAACGGCATTGAAATAGTTGTCGGAGGAAGCATAACCATACCCATTGCCATAAGAGTACTTGAAACAACAAGATCTATAATCAGGAATGGTATGTAAATTAAAAAGCCTATCAGAAAAGCTCGTTTTAGTTCACTTGTTATAAATGCAGGAACTACAACAAAAAGACTTAAATCGACAAGTTTATCCTGTGAATTGAACTGTTCTGCATCTACAATCCCTCTGCTGTCAGCAAGGCTTAAAAACATGTCAAGATCCGTTTCATAAACCTGTCTGAGCATAAAGGTTTTAAGCGGTTTGGAACTTTCCGTAATGGCTTCTTCCATCGTTATTTCACCTGCCTGATACGGATCGTATGCATTTGTTTTTATATCCGTCAGAACAGGAAACATAATGAAAATTGACAAAAATAATGCAATCCCGACTACAACCTGGTTAGGCGGAGATGTCTGCGTACCCAGTGCATTTCGCAAAAAGGAAATCGAAACAACAATACGCAGAAAGCTCGTCATCATTATTAAAAATGATGGTAAAAGAGCTATCAGAGCGAGGAGGAACAGGAGATCAAGAGTACTTGATTCAGCGTCTGCCTCACCTGAGTCTACGCCAAGCGTAACAGTGGAACGTGCTTCAACGGTCGATCCGGAGCTGATAATAAAACATGACAGAACAACGACAGCAAGACATATTATAAAACATATAACATATTTTAACAGTTTCTTTTTTACATCACTGTTATTTCTTGTTACTATCATTGTTTTTCTCCTTAGATTTACTTATCTTCCCACCGAACTTTTCTTCCAGAACTTTTTTAAACGCCGTTGAAAATTCCATCGGCTGTGCAGAATCATCCTTTTCCGGAATATCAAGCTTATCCCTGTCAAGTTCGGTAATAAGGGAAATTTCGTTCTGTGTAATTCCCACAAGAAGTGTCTTTCCTGCTGTTTCTATAATCATTACAGACTTGTTCTGCCCTATAGGAATACTGTCCAGAATTTTGATATTCTTATTTCCAACGCCTTTGATTGTAAGACGTTTTCCCAATTTTTTTGTAGCATAATAAGCAAGATACAGAATCAGTACAAATACGACCAAAGCCATAAGTACTGATCCTATATTGCTTATAAGTGATTTAGCATCCACCTGAATACTCCGAATTAATTATTTTCAAAAAGATTTGCATTTCCGACAATTTCAGTAATTCTGACACCGAAATTATCATCAATAACAACTACGTCACCTCTGGCGATAAGCTGACCGTTTACAACCACGTCAACAGGTGCACCAGCCTGCTTTTCAAGGTCAATAATAGTACCCTGAGCAAACTCCATAATATCTCTCATTTTTCTTCTGGTCTTACCGATTTCAACTGTAACATTAAGCGGTACGTCCATAAGCAAATCAATATTTCCGTTAAGGAGTGGTGCACCACCACCATTCTGTGCACCTGCAAACGACGGAAAGCTTGCACTCTGTACGTTTATTCCGCTTTTCATGACAGTTGTCGGTTGACCTGATTTTCTTGCGGCAGCAATAGCTCCTCCCAGATTAGGAAGCCCCTCAAAACCGTCACTGTCACCGTCATAATCATTATAATCATCATAGTCGTCATCGGAATTCATAATTCTACCTATTGTGTTGACAATTGCTTCCTCATTTAAAACAATTACAAGGTTTCCGCTCAATACGTCAACTATCTTGAATCCGACAACAAGACTATATCCCTCATCATCTGTGGTGCAGCCCAAAAAATCTGCAACTTCCTCACATTCATCGGAAATTTCTTCGGCACTTCCTGCGGTTATCTTGACAGATGAACCAAGGAAATCCGAGATGCTGTCTGAAAAAGCGACAGCTGTCTGACCGATAAGTTCCTTAAAAGTTCCGATGGCGATTTCGTCGAGTTCTTCTTCACCATCTCCACCACTTTCCTCAACACTCATAAGTACATTAAGTACTTGCTTAACATATGCATTCTGAACAACAACAGCAGCCTTACCGCTGATTGCACCTGACATGTTAAGCTCAACTGCCAGACCCGGTTCTTCTCCGAACGACTCAAGTCCCATAATCTTTTCCTGATTCAATACCTGAGTATTCAGTTCAACATCGTTATTGAGGAGCTTTGAGAGGATTTCAGCTGATGCGTTCAGACCGATTTCCATAACCTCATTGAAACTGTCTATCTGTTTAGCTCCAAAGCTTGTATTATTCTCCATTTTTTACTCCTTCTCAAATCAGTAATTATAAAAATCATTAATATCAGCAGTTGATGCTACACCGCATATTTTGACAGATTTCTTTATACGTCTGTCACCTACCCTGACTGTAAATTTAGGTTCACCCTCAACCGTCAGAATTATATTGTCATCGATGCGTCTGTTCAGAGGAATTACATCTGAAACCTTCAGATTAATAATATCCTGCATATCAATATATAAGTTATCGAGAACAGCTGTAAGCTCCATAGTTGAGCCTTTAAGCGAATCCGCAAGCTGCTCTTTTCTTATAGCTTCCTTGTCATTTTCGTTTTTACCATTAAGCTTTGCATGTTTTGTAAGTGCCTCACGCAAAATTGAATCAAGATTGATTGACGGCAGGCAAAAACTGAAGACATCTGTAATTTCACGCATTTTTATCTGGAATGACATAACGACAACGGAATCCTCAAGCGAGATAAACTGTGCAAGTCTCGGATTAGTTTCATATCCTGTAAGCTCACATTTTACATCGGCAAGATTTTTCCAGGCTTCTGTAAGATACCTTGTGATTTTGGTATAGAAATTTTCCAGAATGGCAATTTCAATATCCGTATAACCACGATCGAGCAGATAATTTGTACCTGCACCGCCAAGAAGAATATCAATAATAAAGAAATTGATGGTTGACGGAAAATGCGTAATCATGGTACACCTGTTGTCGCCGGTTTTTTCGTCGTTCATGTCAACAAGACCGATAAGTGTTTTATCAGGGAGAGTGTTCAGATACTCCGAATATCTGCATTCAACGATTTTAAGCTGAGTAACCTCACAAAAAACACGCAGAAGTCCCGATAAATTAGACGCAAAAATTCTGATAATATGTTCATTAACAGTATTCAGGCCTCTTAAATGTTCTTTTGTAAATTTTTTCGGCTTTTTAAAATCATAGCTTTTTACAACAGCCTTTTCGCTCCGAACAGTATTCTGCCGAAAATCATAACTTGAAACCTCACCCTTGGCCTTTTTAGCTTTCGGCTTCGAGTTATCCTTTTTCTGCTTCATAACCTTTCTCCTGACTTTAACTTACTAATTAATTGTTTGTTGCTATATCGTGAATGTCACCGGTATTCTTTTCAAATGATGCACCAAGAATTTTAAGAAGTT
>JAFQBO010000389.1 GCA_017416665.1 Oscillospiraceae bacterium | reverse complement strand
TATTTTGTCGGTTCTTCTACACCGTACACATCATGCAATAACGACAGCCAAAAGCTTTGTGTATCGCTTTTTTCATCGCCTTTATCTTTCCAGTATTCAGCGAATGCCTTCGCTGCGGATTTTTGTTCTTTTTCGGTCATGTATGGACCTCCTTTGCATTTTGGTATACTACTTCATAATAATTATAGCATATTTTGTCAGAAAAAGCAATATATCATGTTTTATATAGAATATCCCACACGTTTCACTCTCGCCCGACATAATATATGTTGAGGCGATATAATGGAAAGGGACAATAATTATTTACGGCAATCCCAACAATTTCACATTATAGTCGTCAGGCAACGCAGGAGAAAAGCTTGCCTGTGGTGTGATTAAAAGGTGCATTTCACATATCAGGTAATAATTAATCCCTCCAGGCATAATCGATTGATTAGTTCCAGAGGGATTTGATTTTAGTTTTGGCGTTTTTTAAAAATATTAACATTGTTTCGTCGGGATATTCAAGACGGTAATTGCGGTTGATGTGTTTTCCTCACTCCGCAAAATCGTCTTTCTTCTTGTAATCATCAAGACGAAGTTCTCTTTTGAATTCTTCTTCGCTCGGAATATAGGTCATATATTTTGAAGCGAATATCTGAGTGTCGTTCTCTGAAAGCGTATACTTTACAATCGCATCACTCTTGTCAGCACACAGAACAATTCCTATGGTCGGGTTATCACCCTCGTTCATAAGCTCACGGGTGTAGTAATTCACATACATCTGCATCTGACCTAAATCCTGATGCGTCAGGTCACCGAGCTTCAGGTCGATAAGCACAAAGCATTTCAGAATGTAATTGTAGAACACAAGGTCAATATAGAAATGGCGTCCGTCAAAGGAAATTTTCTTCTGCCTTGCAACAAAGCTGAAGCCTCTGCCAAGCTCAAGCAGAAATTTCTGCAAGTGGTCGATAATAGCCTGTTCCAGATCCTTTTCATAAAAATGAGGATTTTTGGGAAGGTCGAGGAATTCCAGAACATAGGGGTCACGGATAATTTTTTCGTATTCAGGCTTTGGCTCTGTTGTCTGGATTTCAGCAGCAACAGCGTCCTTTTCCTTGCTTGAAAGCAGACGCTCGTAGAACATTGTGTTTATCTGACGTTCAAGCTGACGGACACTCCAGCCTGACTTTGCACATTCTTCGGTGTACCAATCTCTGCGTTTGTCGTCGGAGATACGCATAAGGATACGATAATGCGACCAACTCAATTCGGTACACACTGTGTGCCGAATTGGGTATGCCTGATAAAACTGTCTCATATTGCGTAGATTCCGTTCAGTAAAGCCTGTTCCGAATTCAGCAGTCAGCTTTTCGGAAAGGTATTTAAGCAAGCCTTTTCCGTATTCGGCACGTTCATTTTCACCGCAGGCAATATAAATCTGCTCACCGATTTCCCAGTAGGCTTGCACCATTGCGGAATTGACAGCGGTGTATATCCTGCTTTGTGCAGTAATAACGCTGTTTCTGATTCTCGAATATGTTTCACTTGTGTTTTCGGCTGAAAGCTCAGTGTTATTTACAACGATGTTATTATCCTCCGACATATCGCACCTCTTTATTTTCGTTAGGGCTTACTGCATTTTTAATGCAGAGTTCACAATATAAATTATATCATGTTTTGAAGAAATATTCAAGTGATATCCAACATTTATAAGCTGAATTCAGCAAGTATATCTTATCACTGATTACGATGCAAAATGATTAAGGGAGGCGTTCGTTTACCGCCTCCCTATTCTGGAAATGTGTTCATACTCAGCCACTTGTTTGCCACTTATTGTGGTTAAAAATGACTTGAAATCACTATAAATCGCTTGAAGTGTGGCACGTCACAAATGGCTGTTTTTCGGTGTTTTTCGCATTTTACCAGAGATTACGAAAGTTCGTTCGGTCAATTCAATTCCCGTACGGGTCACCATCTTTGTATTACAAAAAAGATATCAATCGAGTAGGGCGGAATGAACCGCCCTCTCACACCACCGTACGTGCCGTTCGGCATACGGCGGTTCAATTCAAAATTAAATATGGTAACTATTCAGTCTCCCAGAGAATTCAACAATAATGAAAGGAAAAGGGTGGAAGAAAAAAATCGTGAATTTGTCAATTTACAATAGTCCTCAAATGTGATGTTCAGTCCTTCCCGAATTTTTT
>JAFQBO010000388.1 GCA_017416665.1 Oscillospiraceae bacterium | reverse complement strand
TTTCCGCTTCCGGAGGGACCTATAACAGCCACGACCTCGCCCTTTTCAACGTTGAAGGAAATATCCTTCAGAACCTTGAGCTGTCCGAAGCTCTTGGAAAGATTTTTTACTTCAAGCATAGCCATAACGCAGTTCCTCCTTATTTGTAGTAATTGAGCTTCTTCTCAATAACCGCTGTAATTACGGTCAGTATCATAGCCAGTACAAAATAGAAGGCACCTGCTATAAACAGCGGAGTAAGTGAGCTGTAATTCTGCATCTGCTGCTTTGCTTTAAGTGTGATTTCAGCATAGGCAACAACGTTTGCAAGCGAAGTATCCTTGATAAGTGTGATAATTTCATTTGAGCTTGCTGGTACTACTCTTTTGATTACCTGTGGAAGAATAATTCTGAAAAACGTCTGAGGTTTTGTAAAGCTCAAAGCAGCAGCGGCTTCATATTGTCCTTTAGGGATAGATTCTATACCGCCTCTGAATATTTCTGCAAAATAAGCAGCGTAATTCAGCACAAACGCCACAAGAATGGCGTTGAACATATAATTTTCGTCCCTTATATCAATGTGTGTGAGGATATTCTGTAAAAATGACGGCAGATTTTCCTGCAAACTGAGCATAGGAACTGCATAGAATGCCACAATTATCTGCAGCATAAGAGGAGTACCCCTCATTATAAGGATATATAGATTCGTCAGCCACGAAATCGGCTTTATCCTGCACATTTTCAGAAGTGCAACTATCATGCCGAGAGGCACAGCATAAAGCAGCGTAAATCCAAAAATCCTAAGTGTAGGTACAATATACTCTGATAGTATCTCGACAACTTTAAGTACTTCTTCGCCTGTCATAAGTGTTTCTCCTATTGAATTTATTTATGAACTGTATAAAAAGTCCAAACAGCATAAGCTTTTGGACTTTTTATAAAATATCTGTAATAATTACTTAACTGTAGTGATATCGCTTCCGAACCACTCTGTAGAAATTTTTCCAAGAGTACCGTCAGCCTTCATTTCGCCGAGAATCTTCTGAACCTCATCTCTGAGCTTCTGATCGTTCTTGCGGAAACCAATAGCATATTCTTCTTCTTCGAGACCATCAGGAAGAATTACATAATCCTTGCCGCTTGAAGTAATTTCGTACTCTGCAACAACTGAATCAAGAAATACAGCGTCTACAAGACCAAATTCCATCTGCTGAAGAGCCTCAATATTTGTAGCCATAGCCTGAATAGAACAGCTGCTTCCGATCTCGCTTCCTTCGAGAATTGTCTGTGCAGTAGAACCGTTCTGTACACCAACAGCCGCATTGGCAAGATCATCCATTGTTTCTGCATCGCTGTCAGCGGGAACTACGAAAACCATGGCATTTTTCATATAAGGATCAGAAAGATTCATTGCTTCTGCTCTTGAAGGATTAACAGACATACCATTCCAGATGCAGTCGATTCTGCCTGCGGCAAGATCTTCTTCCTTAGTATCCCAGTTGATATGCTGCTTTACAAGATCAACGCCCATTCTTTCGCATACTTCCTCAGCAACGTCAATATCAAAGCCTACGATCTCATCATTTTCGTCTGTGTAACCCATGGGCTTGAAAGTCGCATCAAGACCGAGTACGAACTTGCCGCTGTCGATAACCTCCTGAAGGGAGTTGTCCTCCTTTGAAGAAGAACCTGATTCTGATGAGCTGTCCTTTCCGCCGCATCCGGCTGAAACAGCAAGCATTGAAAGTGCAGCAGCTGCTGCAAGAAAACGTGTAAATACAGATTTTTTCATAACAAATTTCTCCTTATGGAATATAATCATTACTTTACAATGATAACATAACATCGCCATAAAGTAAAGGACTGTGACGCACTTTTGGAGCTTCTTATAAAAAAGGAACAAAAAAGCTCCGTTTAAAGGGCATTTTGCCTATTCACACTGAAATCATACGAATACGTTCATCAGATATTATTATTACAACAACTACTTTATATATAAAACATCAGAAAAATATATAAAAATGTAAAAATATATTTACATTTTATGTAAAATGTGATATAATTTCATTGCAGCAGCATTTCGCTACTGTATTGAATCTATATAGATATATGGGGAGGGTTCATCATGAACAAAAAAATATCAAAGTCTATCGCTGCAAGCCTTACGGCTGCTGCAATGATAGCACCGACAGCAACAAACCTTACACCACTGAATGTAAGTGCTGAAAATGTGTTTTTCAACTATACATTCGAAAGTTTAGAAGACTGCGGATGGGTAGCATGGGAAGAAGCACCTGCAAACCAGTATACTTCGCTCAGAGACAACGCATACCGTGTTGAAATCCATGAATCAGAAGGAAAGAGCCGAAAAACCTGGGATCTAATGATATATCATGATAATCTCAACTTCAAAAAAGGTCACACCTATACCGTAAGCTTCAAGGTTAAATCAGACAGAACGGACGTGCGTATTCGCAGTTTTATCCATGATGGCGATTTTAATAAATCGTTCCTTGTTCTCAACCAGTACGAATTAGTGGAGCCGTCAACAGAAATGTCTATAGGCTCAGGAGCCTACCTTTCTACAGAATATCAAACCTTTAAAGGTACATTTACTGCTACGGAAGATATCACAAACGCTCAATGGTATTTTGACTATGCATATGACTCAAAGCACGGTGCACTTACGGAGGATGGTGACGTGATATGGTTTGATGATATG
>JAFQBO010000387.1 GCA_017416665.1 Oscillospiraceae bacterium | reverse complement strand
CTGTACCGCCTATAGAAAAATGCTTGTACTCATGAAGCTTTACATAAATATAGAAATCCTCATCAGTAAAATTGTAACAGTATTGTGTATTTTCAGCCTTAACAAGACGTTTTTTTACATCAGCATAATAATCATAAAATTTCTTGTCAGTGTTTTCATCAAATAAGGACGTATGCATTTCGTAGTTATAAACAGGCTTTTTCATGTAAGTATCATGATGTTCTTTTGCGATACTTTCAGTTTCATAGCCGCTGCAAATCATAAATTCCTGCAATTCCTTCTGATATTTCTCATTATAGAGAATATCGTTATCAGCCATCTGTCTGAAACCGATTTCAGGATACAGTTCTTTAATGTAAACACCTTTCAAGGGCATATACCAGATATGATTCTGCTCCATAAAAGCACAGATTTTCTGACGTTCAGCATCAAGCATGATAACCTTACGGATAGCCTTTGCCTTAGCTTCTATAAATCTTTTATCAGAAACGCCTGCCATTTCTAGACCCTTACAGGTAATTGCCGTCAGACTGTTATACTGACAGATTTTATATAGCTTTTCAAGGTCAATACCTGCCACTCTTTTTGCATCGGGTTTTACATTATTCAATGCACATATTGACAAATACAGCATATCATACGCCGTCTGCCGCATTCTATCACCTCATGATTTATTTTTTTTGAAAATACTTTTTATCTTAAATTTTAATTTTTGCAGAAATATTCTTACTCCCGAAAAATTTACCCAAATAAAACTGTAAAGCCTGTAAATTCTGTCATTTACGGTTATTTTTTTACCCTTACGGACAAACTCAGTCATAACACCTATTATGTCGTTATCCGTAATGCCATATTCCTTGTTTATGCAGTTGTCACCCAGAATGACATAATCGTTTTCACGCACCTTTATAACACGATGCAAGACAAACTGCTGCGGCGGACGTTTATACAGAACAACATCGTATTTTTTACAACGTTCAGATGTTTTTTTAGTGACTGTAAAAATATCACGCCCCTGTTTAAGGAGTGGCATCATACTGATTCCGACATTTCTGTATGTAAGAGTGCCGTACTTTTCAAGGTGTTCCTTGTAAGTAGAAGTATTAATCTCACTCATCAATAGCACCGATATTTCTCAGTTTATCGAGAATACTTTTAAGATTTTCTGCCATCACCTTTTCGTCGCCCTCATATTCAGAGCGTAATTTTTCAAGGATTTCCTGTTCTGTTGTGTCAGTTTTAAGACAATCAACAATAAAACCGGCTGTCGGGTTACACTTAACAAGACCGGAAAAATTATTTGCAGTAACATCAATTAAAATCTGTTCATCAGATGAATTGTGAGTAATAAAGCCATCTTTAAGTTTCATAATAAATTATCCTTTCATACCGTTGTATGCGACCTCAGCCGCAGAAATATCCATATTACAGCCCAGACGATAAAGTGAAACATTTTCGCCGAGTCTGTCTATAAGAGTGAGTGTTTTCGCCATTTTAACAGCATTTCCCGGGCGGTGTGTCTGCTGCATAAGCATTGCATAAGCATCCTTGCGGGTAATTTTATTGATATGATTTTCCGCAGAACGTTCAAGAATGCAGATTGCCCTGAGAGGCACAGATGTATTTGTACTTAGCCGATGCTTACCGTCCCAAGGAGTACCATAAACGACAGCACCATTGTCAGTAAGTCTGATAAGCGGTTTATCGTCATTGACCATAAACGCTCTTTCGCCGAAAAACTTTCTCCAGAGGCGTGTATGAGTTGATTTACCCGTACCACTTTTTGCAGTAAAGAGGAAGCCTTCGCCATCTACGGCGATAACCGAGCCGTGAAACAGTAGTACATCATCATCGAGGAGATGCTCAGTAATCTGACGGTAAACTGCAAGAGTTTCGAGATAGCTGTCGGAGAAAACCCTTGTCGGAATACCTTCTTTTATATCTTCGGCTGCTGATTTATCACGTTCAAAGTCGATATCCGACTGTGAAACGGTAACAGAGAAATCTGCATTGTCATCACAGCTGTAATCCGCACACAAATCCTGTACCTGAATATAAATCGAATTTATTTCAACAACTTTATCTGCTATTTTATATTTTCCTTTAAACAATTTTTTTCGCCTTTCTTTTTATTTTCACTATCTCTATTATATACTATTTGCATGTAATTTGTCAATAAAAAAGACGGACAGATTTTACTCTGTCCGCCTTGAGCTTTAAAAGCTTAGATTAGAGGATGTCAATAACGTCGTCGTTACCTGGTACGTCTACATCACTATCGTCAACTTCACCACTTGCTGTGATGATGTCTTCATTTTCGAACTCAACGATTTCGAGTTCTGCTTCTTCAAAAAACTTCTTCATGTTTTCTATTCTCCCTTCGCATTAATTACTTAACAGGATCAGCGTAAACTGCTTCTGAGTAAACTGTGTGGTTTACACCATCAGCATCTTCGTAGATGAAGTATGATCTTGCTGAGATTACAGATGTCTTAGCTGCTTCTGATGAGAGGTTAAGTGTAACGTTGAAGTTACCATTCTTACCTGAAACGTCAGTTGCTGACATTGTCTTTCTGCCGAGTTCTGTATTTTCGATTGTGAGATCTGTTACTTCGCCTACTGCGTAAAGTGTACCTACTTCAACAAGTGTCATGTCGTCTGTGAGGTATCTTGTAGCTGTAAGTGTAAGAGCTGTAGATGTTCTTGAGTATGAGAGGTCAACGCCTGCTTCAAGAACGAGTTCTGTATCTCTTGTATACTGAGCTGTGATTGTCATGCTCTTTGTAACGATGATGTAGTCAGTTCTCTTTTCTGAGAGAAGCTTGCCGTTTTCATCATACCAACCTGAGAAGTACTTACCAGCAGCATTCTGGAGGTCAGCTGTTACGAGGATCTTATCGCCGTATGTGTATGTTTCCTGAACTGAATCTGAGTCGATTGTACCGTTCTTAACAGTTACTGTAAGATCATCGATCTTTTCGAACTTAGGAACGAGAACACCTGCTGCCTCTGTTACAGTCTTGAGTTTCTGAATTTTCTGATCTTCATCATGCATGAAGTACCAGCCAAGGAATTCATAGCCTGTCATTTCAGGATCAGCCGGCTGAATTGAAGTTACGTCTCTTGTATCAAACTTCTTGGCAGCTACTGTCTTACCGCCAACCTGGAACTGTACATAACAACCTGTAGTACCAAGTGAACCAGTATCTGTTGAATATACTGAAACATTGAAGTTATTGTCATATGCAACAATCATCTTGTATGCATTAGCTTTATTTGCAGATGTTGGTTCAGAAACAATACCATTATCATCTACATATACATTGTTTGAAACAATGTTACCATACTTATCTGTGATACCTGCGATACCCTTATCAGTAAAGTAATCTTCATCAGCCATGATAACAAGTTCTTCGTTTGCAAGGAATGAAAGTGTTTCAGGGAATCCAGCTGTACCTGTAGTCCAGTTAGATTCATCAGCAGCTGCTGTAATGTTACTGAAGTACTTGATACCTTCACCGAATGAAACTGTCTTCTTTGCATTTTCCTTAAACATTGCGTAATATGTGTAGTGACCATCCTTGATTTCTACATCATATGCTGCTGATGTTGAGAGAGGTTCATCTGTTGCAGAAGGTGTCTGTGTAGCGTACCAACCTGCAAATGTGTAACCAGGATTGTTCTTAACCTGAATTGTTACTGTTTCGCCAACCATGTCATAAACAGCTTCGCTTGTGTTTACAGAACCATCTGCAAATGCAGCATAACCGCGCTTTGAATGATCAACTGTTACAATACCATCTTCATCCTTTTCAAGAACGAAACCAATCTTAGCTGATGAAGCAGCCTGATTGTTATCCTTGTCAGCGTATACTGTCTTGAATGTTTCTACTGCTGCAAGAGCTGTTGCCTGTGACTTTTCATCTGCTGCAACTGAAATGTCAGTATAAATAGCGTCTGTGTTAATTGTGTTTGTAATATCATATGCTGCAACTGCATCATATGCCTTTGTAAGCTTTACAAGGTATTCTGTCTTAACAGTAGCAACTAATGTTTCAAGATTAACTGCTGTCGCATAAGTAATATTACCTGATGCATCCTTTGTTGCATTAAGAACACCGGCCTTAACAAGAACAGTTGGGTTCATAGCACCACATTCACAGAAATCAAGAGTAACCTTGTTACCTTCGTCATCTGTTGTTGTGAATACATGAGCTGCTGTCTTTGCACAACGATCGCCTTCTGTAATAGTAACCTTGTCAGTTTCTGAATCAACTACAATATTATGTTCATAGTTTATACACTGATGGTTTGCATCAAAGTCTTCTGTTGCAAGACCCCAAGCGTGATCAACTGTTGCACCGCAACGGCATGTATCTGATGTACCTGTGCTGTTAACTATCTTCACAAGATGTGTATGATCAGGATCAAGTGCGCCACAATCTGTACACTTTTCAGTTACAGCGTCATAAGTATGACCGTAATCTTCTTCTTCTGTGTAAACGTAAGTACAAGCTGTTTTGCCATCTTCAAGGTCGCCTGTACAGTAGTGAACCTTTACACCGTCAACTTCCTTGGAGTCTTTTGACTTTGTATGGTTTGTAGCACCACATTCACATTCATGATTTACAAAATCATGAACATTTGATTCAGCACCACATTCACAAACGTGCTTGTGATTTTCTGTATCTACCTTGTAATCATGTGTTGCCGCATCAGCGTTATCTGCAACATTACCACAGTTGTTACAGATATGACGTGTACCACTTACATAGTAATCATGATCTGTTGCATCACAAAGTGGGTTTGTACATGTACAATCTGTTTCATAATTATATGTGTGTGTATGATTCTTGAGTGCGCCACAGATTGAGCACTGCTGATATGTTGTGCCTGTTGCTGTGCCTGTTACAGCTTCACCACTTTCATTTACAGTTACATACTTATGTGTAGCTGTTGCTTCCTTAGCACCGCATGCACAGTAGTGTTCCTGATTTACACCGTATTCATAATTATGTGTATGTGACTTTACTGCACCACATGCACAGATTAAACCTGTAACATCACCAGTAGCTTCCTTAGCTTCAGCATTAAGTGTAGCGTTTGTTTTGTCGTCAGTAAATGTTACATAAACAAGTGTATATTTATGACCGTTTGTTTCATCATCGCTTAAATCAAGCTTACAGTCTTCACAAATATGCTTGTTGTTTACCTCGTCAATAATCGGAGTATGTTTTGGTTCTGCAATTTCTTCACCGCAATAACAGAAATGCTTGTGTTCTGTTGTATTGCAGAAAGTATCTTCACAAGTTTTATGTTCCGGATCAACTGCTCCACAATCAGCACAGATAACACCTGTACCTGCTGCTACAGCTTCGAGCTTACCGTTAGCATTGTACTTCTGTGTATAGTCTGCATCAACATGAGCCTGTTCATCACCACATCCACAGAGATGGTAACCATTTTCCTTAACATAGTTGTGAGTTTCGTGTGACTTAATATCACCGCAGGCACAAACATAACCTTTAGCTGTACCAACTTCTGTGAACTGAGCCACACCGTCTTCATCTACAACCCATGAATATGCATAAACATGTTCATTCTTTGTTGTT
>JAFQBO010000046.1 GCA_017416665.1 Oscillospiraceae bacterium | reverse complement strand
TTGACAAAACAGCCCAGTGGGCTGTTTTTCAAGAGGGGACGCTTTGCAAGAGAAAGCGTCCCCTTACTTTGGTCGTACTCATGTTTGCCTGCCGATTTAATCGGCACGAAATTTTAATTTTAGGTTTTTCTACAGTCTGAGAAGTCTTGCACGAAACTTCTTTTTTATTGTTTTAAAATATCTTCAAATTTTACATTAAAAACCTTTGCAAAACCTATAATTTCAATATCGGTCACAAAACGTTTTCCGCATTCTATTCTCTGAACAGCATTTTTATCAATATCAATTCCTGCAAGCTGCATAAGATCCGCAAGCTCACGCTGTGATAATTTCAATTCTTTTCTTAATCTTGAAATATTTTTTCCGCATATATTGTTCAGTCCATCCGGACTTTTATTTATAAACATAAAATTTTCTCCTTGAAATGACATTTACTGCTTGTCAATAAGAAAATTATATGCTATAATATTATAAAAGATGACATCCAGTAAATGTCAAAATAAAGGGATACATGTTTTTTTAAAAAATCCTGTTTTCATGTATTTTTTCAGATTTACTGTCTATAATACAAGTACAGACGAAAGTCTGAAAAAAATGAAAATGGAGAATTATTATTATGAGCAATCAGAACAATAATCAGTCATCACCATCAAGCAGAAACAATCAGAGTCCGACATCAAAGAACAACACACCTTCATCACAGCAGAAGAAGAACAATCAGAGTCCTACTTCACACAACAACAACTCAAACTACTCAAACAAATCAAATACACCTGAAACAACTTCAGGCAACTGATTACTTTCAAATAAAAAACGGTGTGATTAATTTCACGCCGTTTTTTCTGTTATTCAGTCTTTGATGTAAGCAACAATATCTTCGATTCTGCAATTCAGAGCTTCACAGATTTTTGAAAGAATAAAGCTGTCATATCTCACAACCCTGTTTTTGTAGTAGTTGTCGATTGTCTGATACTTGATTTCTGTAATCTGCGAGAGCTGGTATCTTGTTATGCCGTTTTTTTCAAGATATTCGTCCAGTATCAATTTAACCATAATGTTTCTTTAATCAATAAGCATAAATCTTGGCTTTCCATCAACTGTATTTACAAATATTGTCTTAGGTCTTGCCCAGAGTTCACCTGTTTCAAGCGACTTGTAAATAACAAGTTCTTCAAGTGTTTCACTGTGCTTTGCCATAGAAACAATTTCGTATTCTCCGCCCTTATAGTGACGATACTTTCCACCGATTACAATTTCTGTATCCTGTAGAACTTCTTCTTCAACCTGTTCAGGTTCTTCATTCAGGAAGTTATCCTCAACGATAATCATTGATGAGAACGGAGGCATTTTGATATACGCATTTCCGTTTTCAACGTTTACATTATTTCCGCTGATAATATCAACAAGTGCAGGCTTATCTGTGCCAAAGCAGAGGTCATAATCTCTGTCCTCAAGGTTTAACGCAACATAAACACGCTGATCGTTAAGTTCCTTTAAGAAAAGCATCTGCTGATTTCTGATAATAATTGTATGATACTTACCTGTTCTGAGTGCAGGATATGCCTTGTAAATTCTGCCAAGCTTTACAATATGTTCATAAAGTCTTGTGTTTTCGTTTGACATATTTGCAAGGTTTAAGCATGGTCTTAAATTGTCATCAGAGTTATTTTCCTTGATACCCTTAACACCGTACTCACCACCGTAATAGATTGACGGAATACCAGGCATTGTGTAGAGGAGTGTATAAACACTGTAAATATGTTCAGGATTTGTGAGCGTACTTGCAATACGGTTTACATCGTGATTATCAACGAAGTTATAGAGGTTAATATTCGGATAAATCGCATTGCTGCCTGACTGGCGGTTTATAGAATAGTCAATTTCATAGAAGTTCTTAGTGTTATGTGATGAGTAAATACCCTTATAGCATTCGTAGTTTGTAACACTGTCAAGCATTTCATTGTTTGCCCAGCGGTTATAGTCGCCGAAGATAATTTCACCCATAAGCCAGAATTCAGGATTTTTTGACTTACAGTGTGAACGTATTCTCTTAAAGAAGTCAAATTCAATGCAGTCCGCAGCATCAAATCTGATACCGTCAATTTTGAATTCGTTCATCCAGAAATCAACGACGTCGATAAGATAATCTGTTACTTCAGGATTCTGTAAATTCAGTTTTACGAGATTATAGTGACCGTTCCAGCCTTCATACCAGAAGTTGTCACCGCAAGGACTCTGACCGCCGAAATTAAGGTTGTGGAACCAGCCACAGAATGGTGAATTCTGACCGTTCTGCTGAATGTCCTTAAACTTTTCAAAGCCTCTTCCAACATGATTGAAAACGCCGTCAAGAATAATTTTAATACCGTTTTCATGAAGCTTTTCACAGATTTTCTTGAATGATTCGTTATCACCAAGACGTCTGTCAACTATTTTGTAGTCGATTGTATCATAGCCGTGTTCTACAGATTCAAAAATCGGCCCTAAATAAACAGCATCAACGTTCATTTCCTTGAGATGCGGAATCCAGTCAACAAGCTTATCAAGTCTGTACTGAACATCGCCTCCCTCGTTGAATTTTGGTGCTCCGCAGAGGCCAAGTGGATAAATGTGATAGATAATCGCATTGTCATACCAGTGGTTGTTCATTTTTCATTTCCCTTTCTATAATTAATCTGGTGATCCTTCAAGGTAGTATGTTGCCTCCATATCAGCAACACTGAGTGCAAACGCAAGCGGAAACATTTCAAAAGCTTTTCCGATACTGTTTTTATCCTCAATACCTGAAAATCCCATATGGTATCTTATGGCAAACGCTTCTTCCCTTGTGAGACGCATAAAACCTGATACTATGTAAACGGACTTTTCACCATGTCCATATGGTAACTGATCATTAATAGTATAATACGGAACTTTTTCCCATTGTCCCTGAGCATTTTTTGCATTACGGTAGTCAACCGTGTAAAAATTCATTTTGCATACATCATGCAGAAGTGCCACAAGTGCAACTGTTTCTTCAGAATAGTCCATTCTGTAAAGCTCTTTTGTACGAGGTCTTTGCAGATAGTCAACCAGGCATTTGTACACATTAAGGCTGTGCTCTACAAGACCACCCTCATAAGAGCCGTGAAAACGTGTGCTTGATGGTGCAGTAAAAAAGTCGCTCTGATCAGATAAAAGATAATTCAGAAGTTTATCTGAACCGGGACGTGTAATTTTTTCATTGTAAATATTTACAAACTCATCTTTGAAATTATTGCTCATCATTCTTTCTCCAATACAGTCTTTTATACCATTTTACCATATATTAAACTTTTTTGCAACCTTGTTTTGTGTAAAATTATTCAAAATTATTTTGTAAATAATGTATAATACCAACTTCTTCTGTATGAGTAAAGATTTCATAGGCAATTAAATTTATATTTGTCGGTGTTTTTATTTTGTAAAATTTTTGTAGGGGCGACCAATGGTCGCCCG
>JAFQBO010000386.1 GCA_017416665.1 Oscillospiraceae bacterium | reverse complement strand
CTTAAATGCGGTCGGCTTTGCCGTCCGCTGTGATTGCGGCGACCCCGACGCTTTAACTCGCATAAAAAATCCTTCCTAATCGGGGCAGAAGTCGGTGAATTCCGACCTCTGCGGGCTTGCCCAAAATGCCCTCAAATTTCGCTTGACGGCTCGTGGGGCATCCTTTCCCGACTGAGACTTCCGAACCGCCACACAAGCGATTCTGGAGCGAACTGTGTGGCTTCAGTCCTCGGTCTGCTGTTCCGACCGGAACTGTTCTGTCGGTTTTGCCTTGCGTCCTGATCTCCTTTCCGGCTTCTTGTCAGTCATCATATCAATGAAATCTCTGACGTTCTGTGGCACGACCTTCGTGTAGGTCTGCTCCACATACTTGTCAAGCTCTGCTGCAAGAGTTGTGTCTTTCTGACCGAGGTACATCTCAATCGCTGAGAGCTTTTCTTCATTGATGCTTACTGTGATTGTTTTTTTCATTTTTTCACACTCCTTCCTCGGTGGATTCTGTTGTCGGTTCTTCCGCTACCGGATATGAGATGTACGGAATTTCAAGCCAGTGCGACCAGCCACTTGGGAGCATCGTTTTCACAACACCTTGTTCCGTTCCCATGGCTTCAATAACCTCACCGTTACCGATATAGATTCCGATATGACCGTCCTGCCACACAGCAAGTCCGGGGACTTCGGGGATCGTATCAATCGTTCCTTTTACCGTCGCTGCCTCGAACATTCCATTAGCGGATACATCAGCCATTCCATTTGAGCCTACAACAATTTCACCACTTGCAGAGTCATACCAGCCGTACCCCTTGATGAGTCCCACACAGTCAACAGTACGTTTGCCCAGCCAGTTCTGACGAATGAAATCTTCAAAGCCGGTGACCTGTTCACCGAACATAGAAGCTCTGTTCTGCAGGAGCTCCTCCGTCAGAACATTTCCGTATGTGCCATACACATAACCCCAGCCATTTTCCTGAGCCTGTTTTGCCCACTCCACAAGTCCGAGGTTATTTTTCAGGGTTTCATCGTACTCCTCAAACACAATCTCCATGTTGTACTGAATGCCTGTTACCTCTGCCCACTGGTTCCATGCACCGTCTGCAACAGATGCTTTGGTAACACAGCCACTATCGGCAGAGGAGAAAACGACCTCACCGCTGCCGACATAGACTCCGAAGTTCGTGCCGTCAAACAGCACAACACCTTCCTCATCGGGCATGGTATCGAGGTTACCTTTGATTGTGTAATAGAGGATGCTCGGCTCTGCTCCGAACACTTTCTCCGTCGGATTATATCGCAGATAACCAAGTATCAGCCCTGTGTTATACGCACAGCGATAGCGAAGTTCTGCGTCCATTTCACCAATCGCACCTTGTTGATATGCCCAACCTGAGACATAGGCGTTCCTTGCCCATGCTGCAAGGTCATGCTTGTTCTTGGTGGCTGCATCGGTGAACAGGTAATCGTTAATGGTAATATTTGAAATCACTGTATATGACTGCATAAATTCTTCGTAGTCAATATTCAGATTGTACTTTTGATTGAGTACATTTATTAAAGTCTTATTATCATTTTCTTCAAAACAGCTGCAGTAGTCCGAAAAGAAAGTTTCATCACGTTCGACGTAATTAAAATATGTAAGATAAATCACCTGTGCCTTTATAATCTGAACATTCAAACCAAGCTTTATAAGTTCACTTTCAATTGCTTTTCCGTCCGCTTCCATTTGTGTAAACTGTGCCTGCTGTTCAGGAGAAAGATTCTTAACATATGCTGCATAGTCTATACTCTGTGTATCAGCTGACGAAAAATGTTCACTTGTAGCAAGTGATATTATTACCGGTAGTAAAGCAATTGTTATGCATAATGCGGCAATAAATCCAGCTCCTTTCAATGTTTTTCTTTCTGCTGATAGATATGTGGTAATCTTTTTAGT
>JAFQBO010000385.1 GCA_017416665.1 Oscillospiraceae bacterium | reverse complement strand
TGCATCCGCAGTAAACATCAATATCAGGGTGTGCATTCATAAGCTTTTCAAGACCTTCAGGTGAAGCGATAATACACATATACTTGATGTTTTTAACGCCGTGTTCCTTGATTTTTTCGATGGCATTTGTTGCAGTAGAGCCTGTTGCGAGCATCGGATCAACAACAATAACATCTCTTTCGGCAATGTCTTCCGGAAGCTTGCAATAGTACTGAACCGCATTGTGTTCATCATCTCTGAAAATACCGATATGTCCAATCTTTGCTGCAGGAACGAGACTTGTAACGCCGTCAATCATACCAAGACCTGCTCTGAGAATAGGTACAAAAGCAAGCTTTCTTCCTGAAATAATCTTTGTCTTTGCAACAGCGAGTGGTGTAGCGATTTCCACTTCCTTGAGAGGTAAATCTCTTGTAGCCTCATAGCACATAAGCATAGCTGTTTCGGAAGTAAGTTCTCTGAATTCCTTAACGCCTGTGTTTTTGTCTCTGAGTAATGAAATTTTGTGCTGAACAAGCGGATGTTCAATAATATGCAGTCCTGCCATATTAATCACTCCTTTTATAAATTATGAATTTTTACTTGTCGGTGTCCCGACTGGACATTTTCGAATATACGTCATGCGTTATTATAATTTAATGCACGATGGTTTATTTTAAGATAAATTTTTATTTTCAAGATCAGTTATTAAATCAACTCGTCTCTGATGGCGACCACCTTCAAATTCAGTTGTCAGGAACAGTTCGGCAAGTTCTGTTGCAAGTCCTGCACCGATTGTTCTTGCACCCATACAGAGAATATTCGAGTCATTGTGAAGTCTTGTATATTTTGCGGAAAAATGCTCACTGCAAAGTGCCGCACGGATACCCTTTACCTTATTTGCGGCAATGGACATGCCCACACCTGTACCGCAGATTAAAATTCCCTTTTCACAGCTTCCGTCAGTAACCTTTTCACAGACTTTCTCCGCAATTTCAGGATAGTCGACATGTTCACCGCCACAGCCCAGATCGAGTGTGTCAAAGCCTTTTTCGTTTAAAAAGTCGATAACAGATTTTTTAAGTTCATAACCTGCATGGTCACAGCCTATAGCAATCATTTTTTACTCCATTCCACCGCACAAGACGGTATTTGCTTATATTTTTTTCGCATTTTCTGCAACTTTAACAAAATTATAATAGTATTATATCACATTTTCTGTATAAAATCAACCCTGTTGAGACTTAATTAAATCTTTTTCTGCTTTTACAATTTGTAAATAGCTTGCCTCAAGTTCATCATCAGTCTGAGTTTTTTTGTCAAGTGATGCAAGAATAATTCCTGATGCACTCTGAAGTCTTAAATGAACAGGTGAAAGAATACAGTTTACATTTCCGTACTGATTATAAAAATCATCAGCACCATCACCGGTAAGCATGATTTTTCCGTTTGTAGTATTGAGATACTCACTGAGCTTTGAAACGGAAATAACCTGCTCATCAAAAAGAAGTTCGGGTTTTCCATCACTGATTCTGTAAACGGCAGTATAGACAAGATCCTTTCTTGCCTTCATGACAGGGCAGACAAGTCCGTCAAAACCGCATGTAAACGCAAGACCTTCAAGGGTTGATACGCCACAGCACGGAATATTCAGTGAAAAAGCCATAGCCTTGACAGCCGCAATTCCTATTCTGATACCGGTATATGAACCCGGTCCTTTTGAAACGGCTATCAAATCAAGCTGTGAAAGTTCCCTTGAACAGTCGGACATAAGTTTTTTCACCATAGGAAGAATAACCTGTGACTGTGTTTTTACAGTATAGACCGATGTCTGTCCGAGAAAAATTCCGTCCTCATAAAGAGCCGCAGCGGCAGTTTTTCCCGAAGTGTCAATTCCCAGTATCAGCAAAGCGTTCATCTCCCTTAACAGTTATAATGCGTGTTTCGTCATCAACACGTTCGATATTTATATAAATCGTATTATCGGGAAGTTCTTCCGAAATATTCTCCGACCATTCAACGGCAAATACGCTTTCCTCAAGAGGATAATCGTAGAAACCTGTTGTTTCCAGTTCATCCGCACCCATGATGCGGTACATATCAAAGTGGTAAAGAGAGATGTTTTCGCCAAGGTATTCATTTACGAGTGAAAACGTAGGCGAAGTAACGTTATCACCAAGTCCCATGCCTATTGCAAGACCTCGTGTGAAGGTAGTCTTGCCTGCACCGAGTCCGCCCGTATATGCGATAACGTCACCCTTTTTCAGAAGTTTTCCTATTTTTTCGGCAAATTGAATTGTTTCCAGAGGACTGTTTGCCTTGAATGTCATAATGTATTTCTCCAATCAGAATAATCCTGTAATATTGCCGTCGTTGTCACAGTCAATATTGTTTGCAGCAGGTTTTTTAGGAAGTCCCGGCATTGTCATTATATTTCCTGTTAGGGCAACGAAAAATCCTGCACCTGCTGAAAGCTTGAGTTCACGGACTGTAATTTTAAAGTTTTCAGGCTTACCGAGTTTTGTCTGATCGTCTGACAGTGAGTACTGTGTTTTCGCAACACATACAGGAATATTGCCGAAACCTAAATCTTCGATTTCCTTTATGTTCTTTTCAGCCGCCGCTGTAAACACAACTCCATCAGCACGGTAAATTTCCTTTGCGATAATTTCAAGCTTTTCCTTAATAGAAAGCTTTTCATCGTAGATAGGCTTAAAGTCGGATTTTTTATTTTCGATGGTACTGCAAACCTTTTCAGCGAGGTCGATACCGCCGTTTCCGCCCTGAGCGAAAATATCAGCCATTGAAACTTCAACGCCCATATTTTTACAGAAGTCTTCAATCACCTTGATTTCCGCATCTGTATCAGTATGGAAACGATTTATTGCAACAACAACAGGCACACCGAATTTCTGCATATTTTCCACATGAACCTGTAAATTTACAATACCCTTTTCAAGTGCCTGAATATTTTCAGTCTGTAAATCAGCTTTTGCAACGCCGCCGTTATATTTCAACGCTCTTATTGTTGCAACAATTACAACACAGTCAGGCTTGAGACCTGCAAAACGGCACTTTATGTCAAAGAACTTTTCAGCACCGAGATCCGAACCAAAACCTGCTTCAGTGATACAGTAGTCACCGAGTTTCATTGCAAGCTTTGTAGCTCTTACCGAGTTACAGCCGTGTGCGATATTTGCAAAAGGTCCGCCGTGAATAAAGGCAGGTGTATTTTCCAGTGTCTGAACAAGATTTGGTTTAAGAGCATCTTTAAGGAGTGCCGTCATAGCACCTGCAACACCAATCTGTCCTGCATAAACAGGTTCACCCGAATAGTTATAGCCGATTAAAATATTACTGATTCTCTTTTTAAGATCATCAAGATCTGCCGCAAGACAGAGAATTGCCATAATTTCAGATGCAACGGTAATCTGGAAACCATCTTCACGAGGGATTCCGTTAAGCTTTCCACCCATGCCCACAACAACATTTCTAAGTGCTCTGTCGTTCATGTCAAGACATCTTTTGAATAAAATTCTTCTCTGATCTATCTGAAGATCGTTACCCTGCTGCATATGGTTATCAATCGCCGCACAAAGCAGATTGTTTGCGGCAGTAATTGCGTGCATATCACCGGTAAAGTGAAGGTTTATGTCCTCCATCGGTACAACCTGTGAATATCCTCCGCCTGCTGCACCGCCCTTGATGCCGAAAACAGGTCCGAGTGATGGTTCACGAAGTGCGAGAACCGCATTTTTACCTGTCTTATTCATCGCCTGTGCAAGACCTACACTGACAGTAGTTTTACCCTCACCTGCAGGAGTCGG
>JAFQBO010000384.1 GCA_017416665.1 Oscillospiraceae bacterium | reverse complement strand
TCCTGGTGCTGGATTTACCCTTTATAAATTTGATAAATCTACAAACAGTTGGGCAAAGATAAAAGAGATTTCAGCAGATACTACAACATATGAATTTACATTTACAGGTCTTGATGACGGACAGTATAAGCTTGTGGAAGATGAAGCGCCAACAGGTTACAATAAACTTAAAGATCCGATTTATTTTGAAATTGAAGCAGAGCATACCAATGATCCTGCAAATCTGGAACTTAAAACATTAACAGCAACTCATCAGACATATACTGAATCAGGTCATGTATTTGCTGATTATGGCACTGGTGCAATAGATTTTACTGAAGCTGTAAGTGATGGTTCAGTAAGAACGTCTGTTAAAAATAAAGCCGGCTCAGAACTTCCATCAACAGGTGGCATTGGTACAACACCATTCTATGTAGGCGGCGGTGTGCTTGTAGCAGCGGCAGGCGTTTACATTATCGTTAAAAAGAGAATGAAGAATAACGACGAAGAAAAATAATTTTAATTAATTTAACCTGAAGAGAGACTAAGCGTAAATCTTTAAACAGTTTCTCCCCACGGTGCTAAAACACCGTGGGCATTAGGGAGGGTCTGATGAATAAACGAACCAAAAAAATACTAACTACTGTCATACCTGTTTTTTTACTGTTGGTCGGACTCTCCGTAATGCTTTATCCTGTAATCAGTGACTGGTGGAATTCAAAGGTTCAGACAAGGGCTATTTCAAATTATGATACTGCTGTTGCTGAAATGGACAGAAGTCAGACTGAGGAATTTCTCCGCAAGGCACACGAGTATAACAAGCGTCTTGACAGTCTGCCTATGCCTTTTACAGATTACAGCAAAATTGACGGATATGAAGAAACACTTGATATTTCAGGCACGGGAATTATGGGGTATATCACAATTCCTGCAATAAATTCCGAGCTTGTCATATATCACAGTACAAGCGATGAAGTACTCAATATTGCGGCGGGACACCTCCAGGGAACGTCACTTCCTGTTGGCGGAACCGGTACGCACAGCGTTATTTCGGCACACAGAGGTCTGCCGTCGGCAAAGCTTTTCAGTGAACTTGATAAACTTGTGATTGGTGATACCTTTACAATTACTATTCTTGATGAAATTCTGACATATCAGGTTGAAAAGATTTTTATTGTTGAGCCTGATCAGATTGATAAGCTTCTGACAGTTGAGGGCAAGGACTATGTTACTCTTATGACATGTACTCCTTACGGTATCAATACTCACAGACTTCTTATCCGTTCAAAGCGAATTGATACAGTATACAAAACAAATATAAATGTTACAGCAGATGCTTCGGCAGTTGATTCTATGCTGATTGTACCGTTTATAGCATTGCCGCTTTTCGGCGGTCTCATTGTTGTCTGGACAGTTAAGGGTAAAACCAAAAAGCGTAGAAAAATTGACTATTCAGAGCTGATAAAGGGTGGTGACTCGTAAATGCAAAAAAGGCTATTAATAAAATAACGGCTGTGTTTTCAGCGATACTGATCTTTATTGCGGTATGTACAGGTATTGTTCACGCTGAACAACAGACTGCAACGCTCACTCTTATCTGTAAAAGAGCAGACACTATCCTTACAGGTATGAACTGGGATATTTATTATGTCGGACAGCGTTCGGGCGATG
Source organism: Oscillospiraceae bacterium (assembly GCA_017416665.1). GTDB lineage: Bacteria > Bacillota > Clostridia > Oscillospirales > Ruminococcaceae > Porcipelethomonas. The sequence goes on along the minus strand of JAFQBO010000384.1, from coordinate 4,154 downwards.
GCTATAACCTTGAAGGTGCATTTTCGGGCTATCCTGTTACGATGAATGTACATTCAACAGATTCTATGGTTAATGCGGCTGTTACTCTTGAAAATTATGCTATTGTTGATAAAATTCCGATTTCTTTCAGTGGCTATATCGACGAATATGGTTATCTGACATTTTCAGGACTTCCATCAGGACTTTATCTTGTAAGCGGACACGTTTTCAATATAGATGAGGTTTTCTACCAGCCGTCTCCTGTACTTGTCGAGATAGATCTTGAAAGAGATGATCCCGACATCGACCTTATTGTTTATCCGAAAATCAGATACGCACTTCTTTCGGAAATAAACATGAGCAATACAGTGAAAAAGTTGTGGCTTGATTCAAAACAGTCACATGATCCGCTTGAGATTGAGATTTATAAAAATGGTGATCTCTATAAAGCGGTAACACTCAGTGAAGAAAATGAATGGAGCTACAGCTGGGAAGCAACGGAATATGCTCAGTGGCGTGTTAAGGAAGTGACTGTTCCGACCGATTATTCTGTAAATTATTACAGTGATAATGGTAAATTTGTCATTGAAAATTCATTCTTTGGCTCAGAGCCACCGACTGAGGTAATAACTACGACAACTACAGCTCCACCACCTCCGCTACCTCAGACAGGACAGTTGTGGTGGCCTGTAATTCTGATGGGAAGCCTTGGTGCGGTACTCATTGTTGTAGGTTTGAGAATTAAGATAAAAACAGGTAAAACATATGAAAAATAAAAGTTCTTTTGCTTTGATTTTAACGGGAACAGTGCTGATTCTGTCGGCATTGTTCCTGTGTTTGTATAATATCTCTGAGGACAGAAAAAGTGGTGAAAAGGCTCAGAATGTCCTTGAACAGCTTAAAAACGATATTACTCCTGTTGTCAATTCGCAGGAAAATAATTTTCAGAAGGAAACTGAAATTTTTGAACAAATTCAGTCCGGTAATGCTATATTGAGTGATGCATTTTCCGATACTTCTCAGCAGGTGAATAACAGGGAAGTGCAGGGGATAAACTATGTCGGCTTTATTACTTTGCCGTCGCTTAATCTTGAACTTCCTGTTGCAGGTGAACTGAATGAAAGCGTTATGTCGTGGGCTCCGTGCGTGTATAACGGCTCTGCTCCTACTGGTGATCTTATAATTGCCGCACATAATTACAGTTCACATTTCAGAAATATAGACAGTCTTGTTTGTGGTGATACGGTTTATTACACTGATGTTGATGGAAATGTCTACGAGTATCAGGTGACAAATACCGAGATAATCAGCGGTACTGATGCACAGGCTATGGTTGCAGGTTCTCAGGACAGCTGGGACTTATCGCTTTTTACATGTACTCTTGACGGCAGAAACAGAATTACTGTAAGAGCAGTACAGGTTGAAAATCTGTCTGAATAGCTATCTGTTTTTGACATATAATAAAGGCAACACCGTACAAAGAACGATTTCAATCCTTGCACGGTATTGCCTAAAACAAAAGGAGGTGTTTGTTTGAAAAAGTATGTATGTGATGCTTGCGGATGGGTTTATGACGAGGAGGCCGGTGCACCTGAAATGGGTATTGCTCCGGGCACAAAGTTTGAGGATTTACCTGATGATTTTGAATGTCCTCTTTGTTCAGTAGGCAAGGATATGTTCAGTGAACAGGAATAAAATGTGAATTTTAACAGATTACAAAAACCCCGTATTTCGTTGAAAATACGGGGTTTCTGTTATTTATAAAGATGGTAGAGGGATAGGCTTATTCAATTTCCATTACTGAGATATTGCCATCTTTGACATCATGATACATTGAGTTTGAATATGCATTGTCACCATAGTTGAGTACATAGAAACCATCATCTGCGTATTCTTCAGCTATTACATAGCCAAATGTGATAGTTTTTGTTTCGTATGGTTCAAAATCATAGAAATATGATGATTTTCCTCCGTTTTCCTTATCAGGCATATATCTTGGTTCTATTGACATAAGTTCAAAATTCTTTGTATAAATCATGTCAAATCCGTCAAAACACATAGAACCTGCCACATCTGATTTATTTTCAATTTCGTATGTTATAAGCAACATTTTTGAATTTTCAGCTGTCAGACCGATACTTTCCATATATACCCATGCTTCATCACGAATTTCATCGGTGTATTTTTCTACATCATCAATTTCACTGCCTACAATTTTCTGTGAGGTTTCTATCTCAGCAGTTTCAGTACCGTCTTCGTTTAGCCAGAACCATTCCTTACGATTAACAGGAGTATTAACTGGAACTTTTTCAATAGTATTTACAAGCTCTGCAAGTTTTTCTGATTCTTTCTTTTCTTCTTCTTCCCAATGCTTTTCCATTTCTTCAAACGGAGGATTATAGACTATATCAGAGTCGTCCCATTCAACTATATATTTTTCCGCAAAGCCTTTTTCAATATCAACTGTAAATGTGTATTCAGCAGGGAAATTGTCTGTATCAAGGTTGTAAACCTCAATTTTCAGCTGTTTGGCTGTTTTCAGTGGTGAGCTTAGTGACTGAATATTTTCTTCGGGATAATAGTTTACAAATTCAAGTTTATTGCCATCATTGTCAAGTACTCTGCACGACTGATTGTTATCAAATCCCGAAATTTTAATTTCAGTTTTAAATGGTGTTACAAAAACGCTTTCAAGAGTAATACCGCCCTGTGTTTCATTTACTTCATAAAGCTTATTGTTGCTTGTGTCAGGACTTACAGTAGCCTCAAAGCTGAATTTGTCGCTGAATACATCAGTTTCAGCCGGCATATATCCCCCACTTCTATAAAAATCATTTGGATTATCAGGAACCCATGTAACATGTTTGTCATCAAAGCCTTTAAGGCTTGAAATTTGTAGCTCAAGTGCAGAATTTTCCTTAACTGATAATTGCTGATAATTCTGAATAGCATAAAATGTACCATCATCAGAAGCATAAAAATTTATTGGAACTGTACTCTGCATTTCTCCGGGATCGGTTTTAATACGTGTATCATTAAGAGTTGTTGTGATATAGGCAGTAATACGTGTCATTGTTTTGAGTTCTTCATTTATTGGCTTCAATGCAAGAGCAACAGACAGATTTTCACCATCACAGTAAACGCTCTGCATTGTAATATCAGCAATTGTCTGTGCAGAACTTTTGTTTACATCTTTGGCATATGGGGAAAGGTCTATCTTCATTGCAGGATTTTTTGTATAAACTTCCTGACTTACAAAACTAAATGCACTCTTGAAATAGCTTGCCGCAACAGGTACACCGCATGCAAGAGCCGCCGCAACAGCGATAGTTATAACGGTCGCCTTTTTCTTGTGATGGATTTTCTTCGGAGCATTTACAGCATCGTTTCTTATCTGTTCGTAAGCCATGTTGCATTTATCGTTTACAATATCGGGAATATCGATTTTTTCATTAAAAATTATTTTCTCTTTCATAATGACATAACCTCCGTATATGATTCCTTAAACTCTTTTCTTGCTCGGGAAAGTCTTGTTTTTACGGTGTTTTCGTTCATATTAAGCATCTGAGCGATTTCCTTTACCTTAAATCCCTGCGTGTAATAAAGCAGCATTATAAGACGACTGTTTTCCGAAAGGGCATCAAGACAGTCCTTTACGTCTTTGCTGTACACATCTTCGCTGTCAGCAGGTTCAATGGCGTCGTAGCTCTCGACATAGACAGTATGACTGTTTTTGCGTATTATGTCATTGCAGTTGTTGATGAGTATTCTTGTGAGCCACGTTTTGAAGTATTTCTCTTTTTTAAGCTTTCCGATTTCACTCCAGCATTTTAAGATGGTTTCGGATATCGCATCAGCGGCATCGTTATCGTTGTGCAGAATAGAGATTGCAACTTTATACATGTCGGATTTACAGTTTTCCATAATTGTTATAAAGGCCTCGGGATCGCCCTTTTTAGCCTTTGAAATCAAATCTTTCATATATAATCACACTCCTTTTTTATTTTCAGAACCAAAGCTTTGTTTTCTGTACATTAGACGTATCAGGAGTTCGTTTGGTTTCAAAAAAATAAAAAATTTCTCTTGAGATCTGACTTCGGAGGGTGAGCAGTCACGGCGAAGCCGTGACACGCCGCTGCCTGATATTAATTTTACAGTGAAATAAACAGAAATTA
>JAFQBO010000383.1 GCA_017416665.1 Oscillospiraceae bacterium | reverse complement strand
GGCAGAGGCATCTGTCCGATTTCATCAAGTGTGGCAAAAAAACTTCCCTCACAGTCAAACTTTACTACTCTATTTCCGTCTTCCTTAACTTCGGTAATGGTTGCAGTAAGCTTTCCGTCACCAAAAATAAATTCTGCTCCGACTTTTGCTTTCTTTCCCGGACGGCAGATAATCTCCCACTGCTTGTCACCCTTCTGTTCAAGGAGCAGGAACTCAATATTACTGCCAGTACCCTTTTTTGTACCATATAGACGAGCAGGCAGTACTCTTGAATTATTTAAAACAAGTAAGTCACCTTTTTTCAGGTAGTCGCATAGATTATAGAAACGGGAGTGAACAATTTCTCCGGTTTCCCTGTTTATCTTCATAAGACGTGAGGAATTTCTCGGCTCAACAGGTGTCTGAGCGATGAGTTCCTCGGGTAAATTATAGTAAAAATCAGATTTTTTCATATTTTCCTCCTCAAAATTTTAAAAAGTGTATTGACAACACGGAATAAAAATGTTATTATGGAATTATGGTAGAGGTGCAGCAAAGATGAGTACCACCTGACAGGAAAACCATTCCGACTTTCAAGCAGGTGCAAAAGGCAATGCTGCCGAAGGACAGATACTGGTAACATCTGTTCTGATTGCAGTTTTAACAGAACTGTGATTGTCATCAGCGTTTGATGGAGTGCTACTGGCATTAAACTGTAAATATGGTTGTATGTCAACATTTCTATTATAACGTATGATGAGCCAGTTTTCAACTGGTTTTTTTATTTTTTATTTTAAATTTATTAAAAGTTAGGAGTTTTTAAAATGAAGCAGTACAGAGCAGGTATTATCGGTGCAACAGGTATGGTAGGACAGAGATTTGCTACTCTCCTTGAAAATCACCCATGGTTTGAAGTTACAGCAGTTGCAGCATCACCAAGATCAGCAGGTAAAACATATGAAGAAGCAGTAGGCAGCAGATGGGCTATGACTACTCCTATGCCTGAAAAGATGAAGAATATGGTTGTTTTCAACGCTGTTGAAGATATTGATAAAATTAAGGAACTCGTAGATTTCGTATTCTGTGCAGTTGACATGAAGAAGGACGAAATCAAGGCTCTTGAAGAAAAGTATGCAAAGGCTGAAATTCCGGTTGTTTCAAACAACTCAGCTCACAGAGGTACACCTGACGTTCCGATGGTAGTGCCTGAAATCAATGATGATCACATTGAAATTATCGCTTCACAGAAAAAGCGTCTCGGTACAACAAAGGGCTTTATCGCTGTTAAGTCAAACTGCTCAATCCAGAGCTACGTTCCGGCACTTAACCCACTCATGGAATATGGTATTACAAAGGTTCTCGCTTGTACTTACCAGGCTATCTCAGGTGCAGGCAAAACTTTTGAAACATGGCCTGAAATGGTTGATAACCTTATTCCGTTTATCGGTGGCGAAGAAGAAAAGTCCGAGCAGGAACCACTCAAGGTATGGGGTAAGATCGAAGGCAATCAGATTGTAAATGCTACAACTCCTTCAATCACAACACAGTGTCTCAGAGTGCCTGTTTCAGATGGTCACACAGCGGCTGTGTTCGTATCATTTGACAAGAAGCCTACAAAGGAAGAAATCCTTGAAAAGTGGAACAGCTTTAGTGGTGCTCCACAGGAACTCCAGCTTCCATCAGCTCCAAAGCAGTTTATCCACTACTTTGAAGAAGATAACCGTCCACAGGCTAAGCTTGACAGAAACCTTGAAGGCGGTATGGCAGTTTCAGTCGGCAGACTCAGAGAAGATACACAGTATGACTACAAGTTTGTATGCCTTTCACATAATACATTAAGAGGTGCAGCAGGCGGCGGTGTGCTCCTCGCAGAACTCCTTGCTGCAAAGGGTTACTTTGACTAATCTATAACAGATTAAGAACGGAGAACGTTATGAAGAATACAATTTTCACAGGTGCAGGTGTTGCTATTATAACACCTATGAACGCCGATGGTTCTATAAATTATGACGGTTTTGCTGAAAATATCGAATACCAGATTGCAAACGGTACAGATGCAATTATCGTATGCGGTACAACAGGCGAAGCATCAACAATGACAGATGAAGAACATATCGAATGTATCAGATTCTGCGTTGAAAAGGTAAACAAGAGAGTTCCTGTAATCGCAGGAACAGGCAGTAACGACACAAGATATGCCGTAGAACTTTCAAAGAAGGCTCAGGAACTTGGTGCTGACGGACTTTTACTCGTTACTCCATATTACAACAAGGCTACACAAAAGGGTCTTATCGCTCATTTTACAGCTATTGCAGATGCTGTCGATATTCCAATCATTCTGTACAATATTCCTGGAAGAACAGGCGG
>JAFQBO010000382.1 GCA_017416665.1 Oscillospiraceae bacterium | reverse complement strand
TCTTATGAAACATGGGAGTATTGTGTTTCAAGTTAATTATCAATTATGATTTTACTTTCTTTCTGTTTTTCTTTTGCTTTTCATGAGAGACAGTCTGTGTTTATTAAAGATACACAGTTAATTTTTCTTTGTTCAAACTTTCTTTTTATAAAGAAAGTTTGGGTGTTCTTTGGTACTTTCTTGCACAAGCAAGAAAGTACAGAAAAAATCTTATAACGATAAATATAAATTTATCTTATGATAACTCATCTATAAATTTAAGCAAGCAGTAATTTTTAAAGAAAACCGCTCATATACTTTAACAGTATCAGAAAAGGAGAGAAAAAAATGAACACAGAAGAAAAAAACAATCGTGGCACTCACAACATAATCATGGAAAACCGCAGTAACCTGACTCTTTCGGGCGTAACGGACGTTGACAGCTTTGACGAAAGATGCATTTCACTGTACACGCAGCTTGGCGAACTGATCATCCGTGGCCGTGATCTGCACATAAACTCCATGAGCGTTGAAACAGGTGACATGACTATTGACGGCGATATATGGTCACTCAGCTATGGTGACAAGGACAAACGCTCCTCTGCATCATTTCTGGGAAAACTGTTCCGTTAGGCGGTGTTTGTTTGGAAGGTCTTGAAAGCTTTTTCACAAGTACACAACAACTGAATTTATTTTTAATATCATGTGTTTTCGGAATACCAATAGGAGTTTTTTTTGATATATTCCGCACACTGCGTATACTTTTTAAACATGGCAAAATTGCTGTCATAATTGAAGATATACTGTTTTTCATCATCTACGGTATTTTTATAATGTGCTTTACGATAACCGCTGCAAGAAGTGAATTCAGATTTTACTACTGTTTTGGAAATCTGCTGGGATTTATTCTCTATTATGTTACAGTCGGACACATTGTAGTGTCATTTTTAAGGACAGTTATTCTTAAAATAAAAAAAATACTACAAAAACCAATCCGTAAATTTACTGTGCTCTGTTTAAAAGTAACTAAAAAAATCGAAAAAAATCTCCAAACGGTTAAAATACGGAAAAAATTCAAAAAACCCCTTGATTGATACCACTAATTTGTTGTATAATATAAAGAGGAAAAAAGAAACTACAGAACAAAAGAAAGAATGTGAAAAATATTGGCAGCCGGAAGAGTTAGAAAGCTAAAAAAACGGGGACTGTTCCGCCTTATCAGTGTGCTGGTCATTGCAGCTGTTATAATAAGCTGTATTGTATCCTTTATCATTACTCAGTCGAATTTGTCCGAAATGCAGGCAGAGCTTCAGTCAATACAGAACAAAACCGAAGAGGTTGAAGCAGAAAATATAGAACTGCAGCGTATTCTTGAAGACGATGACATGAATGCCTATATGGAAAAGATCGCTATTGAAGAAATGAACTATGCATATCCGAATGAAAGGCGTTATTACGACACATCAAGAAATTAATTAAAAAGGGGACAATAAATTTATGGAACTTGAAGTAGGAAAGGTATACGACGGAAAAGTTAAGGGGATTGCACAGTATGGTGCTTTTGTGGAAATCGAGGGTGCAGGTACAGGCATGGTACATATATCCGAAATCGCCAATTCCTTTGTAAAGGATGTAAAGGACTACCTCAACGAAGGTCAGCCTGTAAAGGTGAAGGTACTGTCTGTTGACGAAGGCGGTAAAATCGGTCTTTCAATAAAAAAAGCAGCTGAAAATAAGGAAGAACAGTTAAAACCCGCAAAACGTGCCGAACGTAAACCAAACGTATGGGAACCAAAAAAGAAACCTCCTGTTTCAGAGCTTGGTTTTGAGGAAATGCTTACACGTTTCAAGCAGAACAGCGAGGAAAAAATCTGTGCATTGAAAAGAAATACAGAAAGAAAAAACAAGTCAAGAAGAAAATGATTTCCGCACACTTCCCGTCTTTATGAATATAATGTAAATGAACAGTCTTTTGCTGTATCATATACAAGGCGGAATAATCACATGTCAGAAAACAGTACATTTACATTAAATAAACTCAGACAAAACAAAACAGGTGTTGTTACTGAGCTGAAAAACAGCGGTGTTATAAGACGCAGACTTCAGGATCTCGGCATTATTGAAGGTACACGCATTGAGTGTATCGGAAAAAGTCCGCTGGGTGATCCGAAAGCATATCTTATCAAAGGTACGCTGATCGCTCTGAGAAACAACGACGCCGAAAAAATTATTGTAAAATCAAATGTATAACCATCAAACAGACATTTCAGTTACTGATATGTCTGTTTTTGGAGTGTAAAAATGGAAAAAACAAATGTTATGCGTATACTTGATCAGAAAAAACTTGAATATACGCCACACTTTTATGACAATACCGCTTTAAACGGTGAAGAAATCGCACACCTGCTGAACCAGAAACCGCAGCAGGTGTTCAAAACGCTTGTCACAGTTGGGAAATCAAAGAAAAACTATGTTTTCATGATTCCTGTATGTGACGAACTTGATCTGAAAAAAGCCGCAAAAACCGCAGGTGAAAAGTCTGTCGAAATGATAAAGTCCAAAGAGCTTCTGCCTCTTACAGGATATATTCACGGCGGTTGCTCGCCTATTGGTATGAAAAAACTTTTTACAACCTTTATTCACAATACAGCTGAAACCTTTGAAAAGATATACTTTAGCGGTGGAAAAGTCGGCTGTCAGGTTGAAACCAGCTTTGAAAATCTGAAAAAAGCTGTACCTGTCAGAGTTGCAGATTTGACTATTGAAAAATAAATTGAAAAAAATTCATAAAATATATTGCATTTTATGTTTTTTTGTGCTATACTTAATAGTAAGTAAGTTTGGTATAAATATAATGGAGGAAGAAAAAAATGAGTATAATTGAAATTGTAGGCGGTGTTCTGTTAATTTTAACATGCGTTCTTGCTATTATCCTTTGTCTTTTACAGGACTCAAAGCAGCAGCAGAACATGACATCAGCTATTACAGGTGGTGCAAACGATTCATTCTATGGTCAGAATGAAGGAAGAACAAAGGAAGCTATCTTCAAGAAGGTTACAAGAATTCTTCTTATTCTCTTCTTTGCTCTGACTGTTGGTCTCAATCTTTATATTGCTTTTAAAGGTTAATGAAAATATGAGTCTCGACTCATTCGGATTGCTCTGTGGCTGTAACTGTTCACAGAGCATATTTTTTTAGTAAAGGATGTTGAATTATGCCTAAGAAAAAGAAACAAAAAAAATCTCACGAAAAAAATGTCAGTCAGTATGAAAAGCGTTCAGGCGATAAGTTTTCTGTTGAAGGTTACAAAAACAGAATTGTGACGTTTGTACAGAAAAGCGGTAAAAAACCTGTTTCTCCAAAGGATCTCGCCACAAAGTGCAGAAGTGTAAGAGGAAACGAAGCAAACTTCAATCTTGCTGTAAATGAACTCATCGAAGATGGCGTTATATGTCAGCGTAAAAGAGGTTTTGTAATGTGCAGTGTACTCGGTTTTTTCAAGGCTGAAATAGTACGTCTGAACAGAACATTCGGCTTTATGAAACGCTGTGACACAGAAGAAGAAATTTTCGTTCCCGGAAAATTTCTGTGTGGTGCAATGCCGAAAGATATAGTACTCGCCCACTATATTCCATCACGTTCAGAAAAGCCTGAAGGCGAAGTACTTGATATTCTCAAAACTGCTGATTCAAAGCTTACAGGCATTATCATAGAAGACGAAGGCGAAAAGTTTTTCCTTGCTGATACGATGTCCAAAACTCCTGTAAGGATAGAAAATGGCGATATTGACTATAAGATCGGCGACAAGGTTATGGCTGAAATCTGTCGTAACGGACGCAGACACCGTGACCATAAGGTGAAAATTCTGTTTACTTTCGGAAGTGCCCAGTCAGCGGAATGCTGTGCAAAGGCGATGCTTGCTGTAAACGATATTGAAACTGAATTCAATGAAGACGTAAAAAGAGAAGCAAAACGAATTGCGGCATCGGGTGTATGGCCGGACGACTTCAAAAACAGACTTGATCTGCGTAATCTTCCTATTTTTACAATCGACAGTGCTGAATCCAAAGATCTTGATGACGCCGTTTCCATCGAAAAGACAGACAACGGCTATATTTTAGGTGTGCACATTGCCGACGTTTCACACTATGTCAAGGGCAACAGTCCGCTTGACAAGTCAGCTCTTGAAAGAGGTACAAGTATTTATTATGCCGATCAGGTAATACCAATGCTCCCGAAAGAGCTTTCAAACGGTATCTGCTCACTTAATCCCGATGAGGACAGACTTACCTTTTCCGCAATTATGAACATTACTTCTGATGGAATGCTGAAAGATTTCAAATTTGCAAAATCTGTAATACGTTCAAGAGTAAAGGGCATCTATTCTGAAATAAATACAATACTCGACAACACCGCAACCGATGAAATAAAGCAGAAATATGAGGATTTAATTCCGTCAATCAATATAATGAACGAGCTTGCGGATATTCGTATAGAAAACCGTAAAAAGCGTGGTGCTCCGGAAATCGAAACAACAGAAAGCAAGATTATTCTGAACGACGACCACATCTGTGTTGATATTAAACCGAGAACACGAGGCAAATCGGAAATGATTATCGAAGAATTCATGCTTCTTGCAAATGAATCGGCGGCAAAGCTTGCGGCAGAAAAGGAAATTCCGTTTGTGTACAGAATTCACGAACAGCCTGCAACTGAAAAAATCGACACACTGAAAGAAAGTCTTCAGCGTCTTAATGTTGAAATACCTGTTTTCAGTTCCGTTAAACCGACACACATCGCACAGATTCTTGAAAATGCAAAAGGAAAAGACTGCTACCCTGTCGTAAACATGATAACTCTGCGTTCGATGGCAAAGGCAAAATATGAAACCGATCCTATCGGTCATTTTGGTCTTGCACTTGATGACTACGCACATTTCACATCACCTATCAGACGTTATCCTGATCTGGCAATACACAGAATACTGTCAGACGTTATTGACAATGCTGATTCCGAATGGCTCGAAAAACGCTACAGCGGATTTGCACAGAAAGCATCAGAACATTCAACTGCTATGGAAATCAGAGCCGCAAATATTGAGCGTGAATGTGAAGACTGCTACAAAGCAGAATATATGCAGAATCATATCGGTGACGAATTTGAAGGTATTATTTCAAGTGTTACAGATTTCGGATTTTATGTAGAGCTTGACAACACAATCGAAGGTCTTGTACACATAAACACACTGCCTGAAGGCTATTACGAGTATGACGGCTATTTCTCAATCAAGGACGAATACAGTGACCGATGCTTTATGGCAGGAAACAGAGTGAAGATTATCTGTTCAAAAGCAGATGTAAACAGTGGTAAAATTGATTTTGAACTTGCGTAAATTTGTATAAAAAAGAGAGGAAAAAATGAAGAAATTTACAGTGTTACTGGCAGCTGTTATTGCCTGTATGACAGCATTTTCGGGTTGTAATTTAATAGAGAAAGCCGAAATTGCAAGTCAGTCATCCGTTTCAGAGGAAAAAAACGATAATAAGGAATCCGATTCAGAATCAGAAACTGAAGCCGACGAGTCATCAGATGAGGTTTCTGAAAATGCCGACGATGAACAAGTGAAAGATGAAGAATCGGAAGATTCTGAAACTGAGACTGAATCCGAATCAGAAGCTGTTACGGAAGAAGATGAAATCGCAACAGAAGAAACCGAAGCAGCAGAAAGCGAGCAGTCTGAAGAAACGCCGGTTGAAGATTCTGTTTCTGAAGATGCCATTGATATTCTTGAAATTGGTCAGAAACAGTTTGAAAAAAGCTGTGAGACACAGTGGAAATACCTTTTCAGCTGTCCGTATGAGCTTGATTACAATGACACTTATGAATATGCAGTACGTGTTATCGGTGTAAATTCTATTTCTGATATTTTAGCTGAATACAATGAGGTTTTTGCCGGAAACCGTACAGAACTTTCTGAAAAATATGTTGAAACCCAGGATGCTCTGTACTGTTACGACGGCGGACGTGGCGAAAATATTTCTTATCTGAATACTGAGCTTGAGCTTATCAGCAACGAAAATGATGTAGCTGTATTCAATGCGATCTCACACTATGCCGATCCAGAAACCGGTGAACCTATGGAAGATGAAGTAGATACATTTACAATGATCAATTATAATGGTATATGGAAAACCTCAGAGTTTACTTTGCCATATTAATACTTTTTAATACACTGAAGGACGCACTAAAATGCGTCCTTCTTTATTATAAATTAAAGTAAATTTCTTTTAAGTGAAGTAAAGTCGAAAATATTAATTTTTTTATCTCCGGTAACATCAGCATTTTTACGCTGCTGTTCCTTCAATGTCTGACCGCCGAGGAGAAACTTACACATAAGTACAGCATCTGCTGTTTCAACTGAACCGTTCACATCCAAATCGCCCTTAAGAGTTGAGTCACCCTGTGAAGGAACAGTTTCTTCAGGCTTTGTACCATCTGGTTCAACACCATAAACAAGAACGCCATTATTGTAAACTGTAATTTTATCTGTAATCACGCCTTCTTCTGCACCGACAGTATCCATTATATCAGCATTTGAATAGTCGTTTTCAGCATCCCAGCCACTTCCGTAGTTCGGGAAAACGAGAGCAAGCATAGTTTCGCACTGGTTTCTGCCTTCTGAAATCGGGAGAATTGCTTCACCGTTCGGGTATGCAACTTCAATATAGTAAATGTTGTCCTTATACTGAGTAACAGGAGAAATTACAGCCGCATATTCCTCGCCATACATCTTTGCCTGATCTCTGTCAACTCGTACTACAACATCGCTTGCTGAAAAACCTGCATTTATTATTTCTGATGCATCAAAATAGTATCTGTATGACATATTGTCAACCACTCTTGCAGGCCATGCTGTATGGTTAGTAAATTTAAGACTGAGTGAAACACCGCTTGCACTTGACTGTTTGAGTGTCGCTTCAACGAAGAATTCAGCGTCTCTTGTTTCAGGTTCAGGGAATGACGGATCAGCAGTACCGCCGTATTTGTCAACCATTTTACAGAGAAGACCTGTAAAACCTGCATTATAGTCGGTAGCAACTTCGTTGTTTATGAAGTTTCCACGGTCATCATCATAGGTACCATCCTGATTAGGACCACCGACCAGTGCACCGTAGAGAATGTGACGGTTTTCTGTCGGATTGTCGAGTGAGTTGTTCCATGAGGCGTGTGCTGTTCTGTGGTGAGCATTAAGAGGCGACTTTTCTCCATAGCCTACCACATAGCTCTGTCCGAGTGGATTGTCGCCCAGTGCATAGTCAATCTGTGATTCATAGAAATCTTCATACTTTGAAGTATCGCCGAGAGAAAGTGTGTCACAAGCAACAGCAGTAATGAATCCGCATGTTGTTGCATATCTCAGACAACCCCAGTTCTGAATGTAAATGAGAGTATCATCAACCTTTGTACCGTAATTTACAAGGTAATCGAGATGCTTTTTTACTCTGTCTACATATGAGCCTGTATTCTGAGCATAAAGGAGCAGACCACCCTGCATAACGTCGTCCCAGCAATGTGACCAGGAGTATTTCATTTCATCTGAACCGAGTTCCTTGTCGAGGTACGGAATGTAGCTTGCTGCCTTATCAAGATATGATTTGTCGTCTGTTGCAATGTAAAGCCAGTTTGCCGCCCAGAAAAGTTCATCATAAAAATGTGATGAACGGTAAAATCCTGAAGCGTCTGAATTGTTGTAGTCCTCATTACTTTTTGCACCGTCAGCTATTTCAAATATGTTCTTTGCGTGTTCGATGTATTCATCAGTCTTGTCGGATCTGCCTTCGAGTGCCGATGCACCTGCCGCAAGAGCCGCCGCCATACCGCCGAGTACTGCCGAATACCCCTCCCCTTTTTTTGCTGTATAATACGGACGTTCTGAGGAGTAATCGTTACCGTTTTCTTCCATACCGTACTCATAAAGCTCAACAGGACCCCACCATGTGTGGTCTTCCTGTCCGTTTCCGACCTGATATACAACCTCGTCACCAAGATCACACGCTGCAAGGTAATCCATAACGAAAGTCAGATTGTTTACATAGTTTGTCATTTCACCACATTTTTCAATTCCGTCCGGATACTGATAAAGTCCCCATGCAAGCATGGAAGCGGAATATGCCATAGGAAGATTGAATTTTACATGGTCTCCGGCGTCATACCAGCCGCCTGTGACAAAATCATTCATGGTTGAGTCGTCACGCCATTCTACTCTGTTCCATTCAGGAAGCGGCCCTGCCTGCTGACATTCGTAGAAGAAAAGTGACTTCTGAAGTGCTTCGGCATAGTCGATGTTAGTTTCTGCCGAAACAGGTTCGGATAACTGTGATGTGCTTACTGTTGCTGTTACAAGAACAGTCGCCGCAATAAGCGTACTTAAAAGTTTTTTCATAATAAGTTTCCCTCTCTTTTTGAAAAATTCAGTCAAAATAACCCAATAATATTATACTATCTTTTTAAGAACTTTTCAAGAGGGTTTTAAAAACTATCGCATTGTATGCCTTAAGAAAATTTATTATCTATTACTCATCTGAAAAATAGTTTTTAAAAACACTTCTCAACTTCGCATCTGTAATATTGTGAAAAAATGACTTAAAATAGTAATATTGAAACATCTTTAAAAGAGGAGTATTTATAAAATGAAAAATGAACAGAACTTTGTTATAGAACGAATCGGGCAACTGCTGAAGGAGTATAACTGGACTATTTACCGCCTTGCCAAGGAGTCAGAGCTTTCATATTCGTCATTAAACAACATCTTCATAAGAAACACTGTACCAAGTGTCTACACCCTTGAGAAAATATGCAACGGCTTCCGTATTTCTCTGGCACAGTTTTTTGATGACACAACACAAATTACTGTAGTAACAGAACCATTAAATGCTGAAGAACGCAATATTCTTGAAACCTACAGAATTCTTACACGCAACGATAAAAAACTGTTTAAGGCTTATCTGAACGGTCTTGCAAAAAAATTACCGGACGAACTATAAGAACTTATTTTCCGAAAGCCTTGATTTGTCATAATAAAATTTTGTATATGTTTTTATTGTACAGATTTTTCAGATATTCTTCTGTTTTATCCATAAAATCATCAGGTGACAGATACCTGAACACCAGAAGTGCAGGCTGACATATTGTAAGTACTCTTTTAACAATACCATTGTGTACTACATAAAACTCTGTTTCCTGCTTTTCGTTTTCAGTAACGTTTACACTGAAATTTTCACCTAAATCATAACTGAAATCACTGTATGTACGAAAACAGATAAGCCTGATCTTTCTGTTGTTCATGGCTGAACCTCCATAAAAAAGTTGCCGAATGTGCTTTCAGCAACTTATTATACACTATATTTTCTTCAGATACTATCCATTAAACTCCCGGAGTATAATCCTGACTCAGACAATTTTAATCATACAGGATTTATTGGTTATGTGCAAATCTGTATTTCTATTGACAAAGTTTTGTAAAAATAGTATAATTATTACTGTAAATAGAATAACAGGAGAAATATCTATGAATAAGAAAAAAATTTTATCTGCTTTAATATCAGCGGCAATGGTGGCAGGCACTTTTGCTGGAATGCCAAAGGAAGCGGTTGATGTTGATTTTAACTTCAGTGTTTCTGCTGAAGACGCAACATACGAATGTGGCGATAATGTAACAGCAACCCTTTCAGATGATGGTATTCTGACGATTAGTGGTACAGGAGATATGGATGACTATAGCTCTATTTATACTTATGATAGTTCAGATACACCGTGGTGGTCTGTTAGAAAAAGTATTATTTCAATCATCATTGAAGATGGTGTAACAAGTATAGGAGCTTATGCATTTAAAGGTTGTGAATCCCTTACAAGCATAACAATTCCCAACAGCGTAACAAGTATAGG
>JAFQBO010000381.1 GCA_017416665.1 Oscillospiraceae bacterium | reverse complement strand
CGGACGTAAAGGCAAAGCTTATTTCCGAACTTGCTTTTTCAAGTGGTGCGGAGGGTATGATCGGCGGACAGATTATTGATATTGAAAACGAAGAAAGAGAAAATGTTGACGAAAAAAATCTGCGTGAAATGTATGCACTCAAAACGGGTATGCTTATAAAGACAGCCTGTGTGATGGGCTGCATTACAGCAGGTGCATCTGAAAAACAGATTGAATCGGCAAAGGAATATGCCCATTGTCTGGGACTTGCTTTTCAGATTATTGATGATATTCTTGATGTTACCGCAGATGAAGATAAGCTCGGTAAACCGACAGGCAGTGACGAGGCTGAAAACAAAACAACATTTGTCAATCTTTTCGGAATTGAAAATGCCCGTAAGGAGGCACAGCTCCTTACCGAAAAGGCACTTGATATTCTTGACGGTTTTGAAAACAGTGAATTTTTAAAGGGACTTACAAAATATCTTCTCAACAGAGATTACTAAGGATTAATATGGAAGTAAAAATGCGTAAAAGAAATAAGCTGAAATATCTGAATCTTCCACAGGATTTGAAGACTCTCAGCTTACAGCAATGTGAAGTTTTATGCCGTGAAATAAGAAACACGCTTGTAAAGACAGTGTCGAAAAACGGCGGACATCTTGCATCAAATCTCGGTGTGGTGGAGCTTACAATGGCTATACACAGAGTATTTGATTCGCCTGATGATAAAATAGTCTGGGACGTCGGTCATCAGTCATACACGCATAAAATCCTCACGGGACGTTTTGACAGATTTGACAGCATAAGAACCGAAGACGGTATTTCAGGTTTTACAAAACCTGACGAATCCGAGCATGACGCTTTTATAAGCGGACACAGCAGTATTTCGGTATCGGCGGCATACGGTATGGCACAGGCTATGAAGCTCAGCGGCAGTGAAAATTACGCTGTAGCCGTGACAGGTGATGGAGCACTTACAGGCGGTGAGATCTATGAAGGTCTTAACAATGCAGGTAAGTCAAAGACAAATCTTATCATAATTGTAAATCACAACGATATGTCCATTTCAAAAAATGTTGGTGCTTTGGCAAGGTATCTCATAAGCGTGAGAAATACCCGTAAGTATGTCAAAACAAAAAAGGCAGTCGAAAAGGTGCTTGTGAAAACGCCCGTTGTGGGACGACCTGTTGCGAAAATTCTGAAGGGGTCAAAGGATACGGTTAAAAATACCGTTTACCGTAAAAATACAAACGGCAATACAACAATTTTTGAAGATCTCGGATTTGTATATTTAGGGCCTGTTGACGGTCATAACCTTGCTGAGGTTGAAGAGGCACTTCATACAGCCAAAAGCTATAAAAGACCGGTTGTAGTTCATGTCAATACGATTAAGGGTAAGGGATATGAACCTGCTGAAAAAAATCCGGGTGAATTCCATGGCATTTCAAAATTTGATATAATGACGGGAAATCCTGAGGTTTCATCAACCGACTGTTATTCAACCTGCTTTGGCAGGGAACTTGTACGTCTTGCGGCTGAGGACGAAAATATATGTGCGGTAACTGCTGCTATGAAATATGGTACGGGACTTCAGTATTTTGCCACTGAATATAAAAACAGATTTTTTGATGTGGGTATCGCCGAACAGCATGCAGTTACATTTTCGGCAGGACTTGCATCAATGGGAAAGATACCTGTTTTTGCGGTTTATTCGTCATTTTTGCAGAGAGCTGTGGATCAGCTGATACACGATGTTTCAATCGGTAAAAATCATGTGGTTCTGGGAATTGACAGAGCAGGTATTGTCGGTGAAGACGGTGAAACGCACCATGGTGTGTTTGATGTTTCAATTCTGATGCCTGTCCCGAATACGGTTGTTTATTCTCCGTCATGCTACGATGAACTTAAAATGTGTATGAAATCCGCAATATATGATTGTGACGGACTTGCATGCGTGAGATACCCGAGAGGAAAGGACAGTACCTCCTTTGACAAGCATAATCTTAACACAAACTATACCTTCACGGAAAACGATGGTGCGGAGATACTTCTTGTGACCTACGGAAGAATTTATGATGAAATGTACAATGCATCAGTTCAGCTGAATTCAGACGGCATAAAATGCGATATGCTCAAGCTGACAAAAATAATTCCGATTGATGAGTCTGTATTTGAAAAGGCAGTAAAATACAGAAAGATTGTATTTTTTGAGGAAGGTTTTGTGACAGGCGGTGTCTCGGAGCATTTCGGCAAACTTCTTTATGAAAACGGATTTTCGGGCAAATACTTCACAAGAGGTGTGGACGGCTATGTGAAACAGGCATCGGTTGGAAGTATACTCGAAAAACTCGGTCTTGACAGTGTTTCCATGACCGGATTTGTAAAACAGATTTCGGAGCAGAAAAATGAGAATTGATCTTGAACTTGTAAACAGACAGCTTTTTCAGAGCAGACAGAAAGCCAAGGAAGCAGTAACCGAAGGGAAAGTGTTTGTAAACGGAAAAGTCTGTCCAAAGCCGTCCGCTGACGTTTCGGAGGACGATGAAATAAAAATCGCAGATGACGTTCTCGGATTTGTCGGACGTGGCGGCTTAAAGCTTGAAAAAATTGCCTCAAAGCATCATCTTGACTTCAAAGGGAAAACATGTATGGATATAGGTGCATCAACAGGCGGTTTTACAGACTGTATGCTGCAAAGAGGTGCGGAATATGTCTACGCTGTTGATGTGGGAAGCGGACAGCTTGCGGCTAAACTTTGTGAGGACAGCCGTGTGTGCAATATGGAAAAAACGGATATAAGAAACGTTTCAAAGGAAAGCCTTGAAAGGGTGATTGACTTTATTTCGGTTGACGTTTCTTTTATTTCGCTCACTCTTATAATTCCGAAGGCATACGAACTTCTCGACAACGGCGGAAGCATGGCTGTGCTTGTTAAACCGCAGTTTGAGGCAGGGAAAAGCAATATCGGCAAAAACGGTATTGTGAAATCTCCAAAGGTTCATGAAAAGGTGCTTGCGGAGGTTATCGGCTTTGCGTTCCGTACAGGCTTTGAGGTAACTGACGCTGATTATTCACCCGTAACGGGCGGAAGCGGAAACATTGAATATCTGCTTTTAATGAAAAAAGGAAACGCACCGTTTACAGGTGACATAAAAAAGCTTGTGGGAGAGGCGTTTAAGAATTTCAAAAACGGAGGAAAAGCATGAAGGCTGTAATATTTCCGAATTTTCAGAAATGCAACGCTTTGGAATGTGCAAGAAATCTTTGCGATATACTTTTCAAAAATGATATTGAAGTTTATATAGATAACAGCTATGAGCGTGAATTTACAGACAAGCAGTTTGTAAAGTACGGCGTTTTTGATGATTTGGCAAAAGAGGCGGATTTTGCCATCGCCATCGGTGGTGACGGTACAATTCTTAAGTGTGCAAAGCATATAGTCGGACTTGATACAAAGCTTCTCGGTATAAATACGGGCAGACTTGGTTTTATGTCAGCACTTGAATATGACCAGCTTGAATGTATCGAAAATCTCAGAAACGGCAATTTTTCGGTAAGCGAACGAATGATGCTCAGGGCTGAAATACACGATGATGACGGACTACATACCTTTGAGGCACTCAACGATATTTCCGTATCAACGGCATATGCGAATATATGTGATTTTGATATACGCATTAACGGACGGATTATCGGTTCTTACCGTGCAGACGGAGTTGTGTTCAGTACACCGACAGGTTCTACCGCTTATTCACTTTCGGCAGGAGGCCCGATAATAGAACCTGAGATGAAGTGTATTGAGATGACGCTTATATGTCCGCACTCACTTTTTGCAAGACCTATGGTTTTTTCTCCGGACAAGAAAATTACGTTTGAAAACAGTTCTGAAAGAAATCCGCAGATGTTTGTAAGTGT
>JAFQBO010000380.1 GCA_017416665.1 Oscillospiraceae bacterium | reverse complement strand
TTATGGAGGAAAACACATTGGCAAACGAAAATATTCGTAATTTCTGTATTATAGCACACATAGATCACGGCAAATCAACTCTTGCTGACAGAATTCTTGAAAAAACCTACACAGTTGCACAGCGTGACATGGAAGAACAGCTCCTCGACAACATGGACATCGAGAGAGAACGTGGTATCACCATCAAGGCTCGTGCGGTATGCCTAAACTATAAGGCAAACGACGGCAAGGAGTACGTTTTCAACCTTATAGACACTCCGGGACACGTTGACTTCAACTACGAGGTTTCACGTTCACTTGCGGCGTGTGAGGGTGCAATTCTTGTTGTTGATGCCTCACAGGGTATCGAGGCACAGACTCTTGCTAATACCTATCTTGCCATCGAACACGACCTTGAAGTCGTACCGGTTGTAAACAAGATTGACCTGCCGTCAGCAGATCCGGAAAGAGTATGCAACGAAATAGAAAACGTAATCGGTATTCCTGCTATGGACGCACCGAGAATTTCCGCTAAAGTCGGTCTTAACATAGAAGAAGTACTTGAAAAAATCGTAACGGACGTGCCTGCACCTGTAGGAGATCCTGACAAGCCGTTGAAAGCCCTTATTTTTGACAGCTACTACGATGCTTACAAGGGAGTTATCATTTATGTGAGGGTTAAAGAGGGGACTGTAAAGGTCGGAGATACAATCAGACTTATTGCAACTGGTGCTGAATTTACCGTGGTTGAGGCAGGCTACATGAATGCGGACAGCCACATAAACAAGGGTGTTCTCACAGCAGGTGAGGTAGGATATATTTCAGCGTCAATCAAGAGTATCGGTGATACACAGGTTGGTGATACTGTAACAAATGCTGAAAATCCGTGTGATGAGGCACTTCCAGGCTACAGAAAGGTAAATCCGATGGTGTTCTCGGGTATTTATCCGGCTGATGGTGCTAAATACGAGGATTTGCGAGAGGCACTTGAAAAACTTCAGCTTAATGATGCCTCGCTTTCATTCGAGCCTGAAACTTCAATCGCACTCGGTTTCGGTTTCAGATGCGGTTTCCTCGGACTTCTCCATATGGAAATTATTCAGGAACGTCTTGAAAGAGAGTACAATCTTGACCTTATTACAACAGCTCCGTCTGTTATCTATAAAGTAACCCTTGCAAATGGTGAAACACTTGAAATTGACAACCCGACAAATTTCCCTGATCCTGCTACCATAGAAAGTGCTATGGAACCGATGGTAAAGGCAGAAGTGCTTGCACCGTCAGATTATGTAGGAAACATTATGGAGCTTTGCCAGGAACGCAGAGGCGTGTTCAAGGACATGAAGTATCTTGATGAAACAAGAGTTGCCCTCCATTATGAACTTCCGCTCAACGAAATTGTGTATGACTTTTTCGATGCACTTAAATCACGCACTAAAGGTTACGCCTCATTTGACTACGAGCTTATCGGCTATGCTCCGTCAAAGCTTGTGAAACTGGATATTCTTCTTAACGGAGATATTGTTGACGCACTTTCATTTATCGTACATGCGGACAGTGCCTATACAAGAGCGAGAAAAATGGTCGAAAAGCTTAAAGTGAATATTCCGAGACAGCTTTTTGAAGTCCCTATTCAGGCGGCTATCGGCGGAAAAATTATTGCAAGAGAAACTGTAAAGGCTCTCCGTAAGGACGTACTTGCAAAGTGCTACGGCGGTGATATTACCCGTAAGAAGAAACTCCTTGAAAAGCAGAAGGAAGGTAAAAAGAGAATGCGTCAGCTGGGTACTGTTCATGTCCCTCAGGAGGCATTTATGAGCGTACTGAAACTGGATGAGTAAACTGGAGGGAAATATATGAAACATACATGTCCGCATTGCGGAGAAAAAACGATAAGTCCGTTTAAAAAGGCAATGGCAGGAAATCCGCAGTCAAGAGGTATTGTTTGTCCGAACTGCGGAAAAAGAAGTACAAATGAACTCAAATCAGCGGTTTTTCATGCGATATTAAGTGCGATAGCACTGGTATTTATCATTTATCAGTATGTAGCTGTTGAAAGCATTGAGAGTAACTATTATTCAATTCTGGCAATTTTAATCGCACTGGTTGTGCCGAGAATTGTTGATGCGTTTTTCTTTAAGCTTGTACCTGCCATAAGGCTTGATTACAGATGATGCCGACAGGAATTTATATTCATATTCCGTTTTGTGCAAAAAAATGTCCGTACTGCGATTTCTATTCGTGCAGTTACAGTAAATCAATGGCGGAACAGTTTACAGATGCATTAATAAAAGAAATTGAAAATTTTAAGGGAGGAGTTTCTGCCGATACCGTTTATTTCGGTGGCGGTACTCCTTCGCTTATTCCTGCTGAATTTACTGAAAAGATACTTTCAGCTGTAAAAAACAGGTTTGAACTCTTGAATCCTGAGATTACTCTTGAAGTCAATCCGTGTACGGTGAACTATGAAAAGCTTATGAAATACCGTGAAATGGGTATAAACAGGCTGTCAACAGGTGTTCAGTCGATGAATGACAATGAACTGAAACTTCTCGGAAGAAGTC
>JAFQBO010000379.1 GCA_017416665.1 Oscillospiraceae bacterium | reverse complement strand
TTATCTTCTATGCATTCCAGCCATTTTATAAATTCTTCCATTCTTTTTGCTCCTTTTTCCTTTTTTATTCTATTTTACCACTTCCTTTTCCTTTTGTAAACCTTTTTGTTACCGTTTTTTCACTCATGCGTTTGGTATGTCTCTTGACAAGAAGGGATATCTTTCATATTATAACCACTCATATCAAGACCGGCATTGATGTCCGTATATACATTCATATGATCATTCTTATACGCTGATTTAATATTAGCATCTAATACATCACTATATTCATCTAATATTGTTTCGTTGCTTATATCCGGGAATTTGCTCAAATAAAAATCATCAAGATAAGACATAAGGCAGTATAAATATAAATTTTTATAAAGATTATCATTTTTCCCATCATAACATTGATCAGAATTATAAAAGTTTTCTCTGAAACGTTTCAATCGTTCTTTCTCTATATTAACAGCATCCATTAATGACATCTTTACACATGTATTATTAGAAATCTGCTCAATAGTCTCATATAGATACTTAATAAATATATCCCACTGTCTTACAAAATAGCTCATAAAATAATTCAAATCAACAAGCTCACCTGTAAGACTATTTATACGCGTATAATCACACAATGCTATTTCCATTTGATCTACTTTCAAATTATCATATATCTGCTCATTAAACCCTGGAAGCAAATAATCATTAAAATACTTATCCTCTAGTTCAAGTGCACATAATAGCTGAGAATACAAGTACTCCTTACCTTGTTTTTTAGCTACTAGCTTGCTAATCGTCAATTCCTTATTATGCAAAAACATAAAAAAGCGTTCAACTTCTTCATTACGATCATTTTTGCAATTCAGTGTTCTGATAAAATGATAATATTCTTCTTTAAATGTATATAATACATCTGGATTTTCATTTAATATATCATAGTACAGAATGTCAT
This sequence comes from Oscillospiraceae bacterium, assembly GCA_017416665.1. GTDB lineage: Bacteria > Bacillota > Clostridia > Oscillospirales > Ruminococcaceae > Porcipelethomonas. The sequence continues at coordinate 4,703 of JAFQBO010000379.1, read as the reverse complement.
TTTTCTTAAGAAGCATTGTTAAATACTCTTTCAAAGGAGTTTCTGCATTTCTTTTTTTATCATTAGATTCTTCAACATCATCAGATTCTTCAACGTCATCAGATTCTTCAACATCATCAGATTCTTCAACGTCATCAGATTCTTCAATGTCATCAGATTCTTCAACATCATCAGATTCTTCAACATCATCAGATTCTTCAACATCATCAGATTCTTCAACATCATCAGATTCTTCAACATCACCAGTTTCATTCAAATCACTAGTTAATTCATTGCAAACCTGGTCACCAAAATTTGTTTTTTCATAAATCTGAGGCTCAAAATTAAGTTTCTTAGGAAGTAATTCACTATTATAAAAGAGAGGCAGCTCATACTTCATGTAATTAAATACAATATTAATAACGTTTGTATCATCCTCATCATACATAGACTCAATATAACCCCAATCAAACTCTTCCTTATCATACCAATCATTTTCCATAAAAATGCTATCATAAAATTTCCTGTATTCTTTTTCATCATTATAGTAACAATTTGATTCCAAGCATTTAAGACGAATTTGATGTAAATATCCACTATTGAATTCCAGCATAACTTGAAATGCCCACAAATCAATTTTCCATATATTTGACTTGTTCTCGAATTTTTGATATAATTCAGATTTTCTAAACTGTTTTTCAGTATAATATTTCTCTAAAATCTCATCTGATAAAAAAAGCCTTCCATTTTTTAAATCCACATGACCATAATATTCCCTGAGTCTTTTTTGAACTATTTTCTCTGTCTCAAAATAAGGATTGAATGAATCAATTAATTCTTCATTTATTTCGAACATTTCACATGAAAGCATATAATTCTTATTCTTTTGCGAAATAACTTTCCCAATTGCTTCTTCACCTAAATATATCTTACATTGTGTTATACCTTTTTTTGTATAGTGGCATACAGTATAATCATGACTTTTACATCTCGGACAAAATGAAATATAGCTCGGATATTTCTCATATTTATACACATATCCACAGCACCGGCATTTACGTTCAATAATTTCCCCCATAATCTACACCTCCGGAATTTCATATAATTCTACCAACTTCAATTGTGTTCCGTCTATCATTTTAATAATTTCTTCTTCAACGTCAAGATGCATAAGATATACATTAACGCCTTTTTCAGCTAATTTCAGAAACTCAGGCAATGAATCTTTAAGATAAATATGTACATTGCTTTTATAGTAAGCTGCTTCTGTATAAAGATGTGAACCTTTTTTCAGTAATGGAATAAACGGTTCAAGTGTTGCAGTATCTCCTGTGTATACCACATCTATTCCATTCACTTTCAGATGATAACCAAAGCATTTTCCTTCAAGTGGTTCTACGTGAGAGGTTGGTATGGCGGAAACAAGCCACTTCTTATCAAGCTCATCAGCTGTAACGATATTAAACCATTCTTTTTCGCACCCCTCAACACGCATAAGGAGCAGGAGCAAATCTTCCTTAACCGCTTCTGACGGAGCAACTACGATAACTTTCTTCTTCATATAGCTGATAAACCAAACATATTGCAGCATTGTTCCCACTCCCCCGCTATGATCGCCATGGGTATGGGTAATAAGTATATAGATATTATCATACTGCTCCCAGTTCATTTTCTTCACTTTCTGATACGAAGTTGCAGGGCAATCAATAAGAACAAATTCATTATCCTCAATAAAAAACGCTGAATTATGCTCGTCTGAAAATGCTGCACCTCGACCTAAAAATTGCAACATACTTATCATATCCTTTAACAATACCCTTTTTTATAATTATATCATGCTCCATGCAAAACTTCAATAATTATTCCAAAATATATTAATTACATACAAATAACAGATACTTGTTTTGTCTGATTTCACTTGACACTTAACCAATAATAATGTATAATCAATCTGCAAGTGTAACCTTTTGTCAAGTTGACACGTATATATTTATGAAAGGGGGAATACAGGTGGACGACAAAAAGATTGTCTGTCAGTTGAAAAAGAAAAAGGAGAAAGCACTCTCTGTTCTCGTTGACCGTTATAGTGCTTATGTAAGTACAGTTGTTAGAAATATTGCTGGCAACAGATTGACAGAAAGCGATATTGAAGAAATATCAGCAGATGTTTTCATAATAATATGGCGTAATGCGGACAAGCTTAGATCGGAAAGCCTGCGTTCCTATCTTGCTGCTGTTGCAAGAAACCTTTCAATTGACCGACTTCGCAAATTGCACATTACTATCCCAATTGATGAAATTGAAATATATGACAATACTGATATAGAATTTAATGCAGAACAGCACGACCTTGCTGATGTGTTCAACGCTATTATTGACAAAATGGAACAGCGTGACAGGGAAATACTGCTTCGTCATTACTTCTATTATCAAAAGATACCACAGATTGCACTTGAAATGAATATGAGCCAATCTGCCTGCAAAACTGCTTTACATCGTGCAAGAAATAAGCTGAAAAAGAAACTTAAAGAAAGGGGCTACGGAAATGAAAATTAATCTATATGACATATTTTCGGATTACAAGGGCGATTTACCCGATATTTCAGAAGAAAACTGTAATAATGAAAATATAAACCGTATTGTGATGCAGAGAATTAAGAAAAAAACTGTAATTCGAAAAAAATCCAGAATAGCAATTATAAGCATTGCCGCTGCCCTTACTGCTTTATCAGGTATTACAGCTGTTGCATATTCTGAAGGATTTATTCATTTCAAGAATATTTTGCAGCGTACTGAAAATAATCCCTCAATCAGCCGTGATTTACCCCTTGTAAATGATAATAATATTTCATCTATGGAACAGAATATTTCTGAAAATCATATTGTTTTCACCGGTGATGATAATCTGAAAATCTCTACTGCTGGTATGTATTGCGACAATAACACTCTTATGATTGCTGCGGAAATCATATCTGATACTGAAATTCCTGAAAACTCCTTGATTATTCCCTATTTTTCGAAAATTGAAAACGGACTTGAAACACCCCTCTTAAATAAAAGCGGTTTCGGAATGACTTCACAGATTTACAAAGGAGATACTCCCAACACCTACTATACTTCATTCTATATTACAGAAAAAGATATGGCTGGATGTACAATCAAAATACAGCTTGAAAATATAATATCCGACAGCACATACGATGAAATTCAATCTGCAATTATTGAAGAACAAAACAAATGGCGTGAAGATTTTGACTTTGAAAATCACACAGTTCAGGAATGGAAAGCTTACTGGAAAGCAAATGACTTTGACAGCAGAACATACGATTTTATTTCTGATTATCTTGAAAACTGCAATAAAATATTAAGCGGAAGCTGGACGGCAGAAATAAAAATTCCCGAAAATATTGTAGATACAATTACAGCCGAAAAAGACGGATTCAAGGTTACTGCTGATACCCTATCCTTAACCCTTGATGGTACTGCATCTATTTCGGAAGGAAAATTTGCAGTTCCCGTAATCACAATGAAAGATGATACAGTAGTTCTTACAGCTGGTACAAATGAACTGGAATACTTCATTGATAACGGTATATGCACAGATACTAATTATGAATATTTTGCATCTGTTTTCAGCAATGTTTACAGCTACAAACTCCCCCACCCTGTTGAGAACATAGCAGATATAACTGTTTATATTTTCGGCTATGGGGAAAATGGCATTGAGGCAGAAAGCCATAATATTTACAAATCGGAGGACACCAAATGAAAAAGACAGCTTTAGTTTTATCAATTTTACTTATTTCAGCAGCTGTTTCCTGCGAAAGTAAGGCTGTTGAACCACAGCAAAATCAGGAAATTTCTACTGAAATACAATCGGAAAATACAGAAATTAAAGAGAAAACAAACATATCCATAGCCTTGGTTCAGAGTGTTGATTATCACACTATATGGCAAGACGTATATCCAAAACTTGAAAAACTGAATAAACAAAGTAATGATTATCACATTGATGTTGAAGTTTATAATTTTGACGAGGGTGATATTCTTGGTGATACCTCTGTTCAGAAACTGTCAATGGAGATTCTTGCAGGAAATGTTCCCGATATTATTTCAGCTACACCATTTCAGCTTGATAAATTCAGAAAAAACGGCTACCTTGCCGATATATCACCTATCATGGAAAAAACAGGAAATATTAAACGTGATGATTTTCTTGATAACGTGATAAACAGTGTCGATGAAAACGGTGAAATACATATTATATATCCTGCTTTTACTATTTATTCGGCAGCTGCCAAAACAGAATTAGTAGGCGATAATGCTGAAAACTGGACAGTTCAGCAGGCAATTGACGCTTATAATTCATTCGACGGCGATTTCCTTGCACAAATGTATACCAAGTATGATATTCGCCATTATTTTTTTGATGGAATGTTAATGAACTGCGTTGATTTTGATAACTATACCTGCAATTTCAATGACGGACTTACTACTGTTATGGAGTTTCTCACAGCTATTCCACCAATGGAAAAACGCTTTGGAACAGTAATTGGCAGTACTGTTGATAATACGGCTCTTGTCAAGCAAATATGGATTCCGGGTATAAACAGTTACTATTCTAACGAAACATTGTACAATTTTAAAGATGAGCCTATTTCTTTTGTCGGGTATCCTACAGATAACGGAAAGGGAACAATTGTTAAAATTGATACTGCTTTTGG
>JAFQBO010000378.1 GCA_017416665.1 Oscillospiraceae bacterium | reverse complement strand
TGTCGAAAAACATAAAAAAGAGGGTCAAAAAGTAATTTATCTTTTTATTACACCAGACCCAAGACAGAAACCTTATGATAATAACTATACTCAGATTACATATCAGGAACTTTATGATTATGTAATTTCAAAATGTATTGAACATCCTCAGCTTAATAAGGATGGCAAATACCTGCTGGAGCAGTATGCCAATAACCTCAGGGAACCGGTACATGGTTCGCCAATGGCTCTTGTTAATACTGCTCTGTGCAATGATATATATGATGAGTATTCAGAAATTCTTGATGAAATTTTTGATGATGTTGAAAAAAGCAGTAACTACTTTAACGACGAAAAGCTGTCGTGTGTGGTATATCGTCATTATCAAAGCATTTTCGATGAAATTTTCCTGTCGCTTGATGAAAAACATTATGGCAGAACGCCTAAATCCACCATTAAAAGAAAAATTGTCAGTTTTACTGATTTGTATAATGCCGGAAAAATACAAGATGGAACAGAGTTTTTTATGGAATATGACGGAGTCCGCCATTATGCAGTAGCTGAATATGATGGCACTGACAAAGAATGCTATATGCTCCTTCTCAATGAAGAAAAGAAACCATATTTTAATCATAAGGGCGAGAAAATCGGTTTTTATAAGGCATCGTCACAAGCCGGTATCGATGCTGTTAATATATACAGAAAACGACATGACATTGATAAAAAAATAGAAACTCTTAATGGTCCTGTTTATTGGAAAACATCCGAAGGAATTACAATCAGTGAAATAATTAAAACGTTGTAAAAATTAAAAATATTTATGGGCGACTATTAGTCGCCCATTTATTTTCTATAATTTTTTTACATTCTTTTTTTATTTGCAAGGAAACCAAATCCCGAACCTACGATACCACCTGCAATATGTGTAAGATTTGAAACGTTGTCGTTCACGAAAAATCCGCTGTGAATTTCCTGTCCGATATAGATTACCGCAACGAGAATAAATGTAACCGGAATTTTGCCTTCCTTGAAATGTGTAAAGGATGCAAGCAGAATAAACGCAAACACTACACCGCTTGCACCAAGCAGTTGAATATGCGGAAAAAATACAAAGTTGATAATTCCCGTAATAAGTGCCGTTATCAGAATTACAATAACCAGATTTCTTCTTCCGTACTTTTCCTCAAGGAGTGGACCGATAACAAGAATCAGCATTATATTTCCCATGAAATGCTGGAAATCGGCGTGACCGAAAATATGTCCGATAAACCTTACATATGTAAACGGGTTTAACAGTGACGAATTATATACACTGAACAGCAGATTTGTTGTGGCATGATCGGTAATAACACCAAGAAGCCAGGCAACAAAGCAAATAATTGTAAATATAAGAACTACAGGTGAATTAAATGAAATTCCACCCTTTACCTTTTCAACGATCTTTGACATTTTATATGCTCCTTTCTTTTTTTACAGCTGATGCGAGGTACAGCGAGCCACATATCAGCAAAGGCGTATCGTTTTTCACAGCATATTCAAAAGCAGTATTCCAGACATTTCTGTAATCACAGTATTCCGAATCAACGCCCGAATCTGTAAACTTTTCAGCAAGAATTTTTGCAGGTATATTATTGTCAATGTACCCATCAACGCAGTACACCTTTGATAGAACATCAGACAGTTTTTCAACGGCATAGTCGACCGCTTTTCCTTCAACCATACCAAAAATCGCCGTTACGTTATCAATTTCCGAGCTTTTCAGAATGTTTACAAGTGAATCAATGCCTGCTTCATTATGTCCACCATCGGTAATGACCATCGGATTTTCACCGCTTACTTCAATGCGTGAACGGACAAAGCTTTCCGAAAGTGATTTTACGATATTTTCCTGAGAAATATTAAAATATTCTTTCAGAATCTCAAGTGTTTCGATTGCGGTAAGGGCGTTTATAATCTGATGCTCACCGTACATTTTAAGACTGTACTTTACATTTTTGTATCTGAATACTGTACTGTAAATACTGTTTTCAAGTATTTCAAGGTATTGGCAGTCGGGAATAACAAGTCGTGCCTGTTTCTGCAATGCGGTTTCATCGGCAAGTTTTTTTACACTTTCCGTATTGTTGCAGGACAGTACAAGAGATGTATTTTTCTTTGTGATACCCAGCTTATGCGTTGCGATTTCTTCAACTGTGTTTCCAAGAATCGCCATGTGGTCGAGTGAAACGGAAGTAACCACACATGCAAGCGGATTTTCTATAATATTGGTAGCATCAAGAGTTCCGCCGATTCCTGTTTCAAGAAAAACAATATCACATTTTTCCTCAAGAAAATACAACAACGCTATTGCAAAAGTAATTTCAAACTGCGAATAACTGTCATCTGAAACTGCTTTTTTCACCTTCTCACATATCTCTGCAACTTTTTCCTGCGGAATGTTTTTTCCGTTTATTCTTATTCGGTCGCAATATGTCAGAATGTACGGCGATGTAAACTGACCTGTTTTAAATCCTGCCTCAATAAATGCATTACTACAGTATTCAAGTACTGAGCCTTTGCCGTTTGTACCTGCAATATGTACAAATTTCAGCCTGCTCTGAGGATTTCCGACAGCATCAAGCAACGCTGAAATGCGTGATAAATCGACAACTTTTTTTCCGCTGTGACTGAAATTGTTTATATAGTTCATTGCCTCGTTAAAATTCATTTTTTCTCCTAAGTATGTGTAATTTTTTGTCGGCTGTTAAATTTATATTTAGCATTTTAATTGTTCTGTACTTTTCTTGCTTGCACAAGAAAAGTACCAAAAGAAGTGCACT
>JAFQBO010000377.1 GCA_017416665.1 Oscillospiraceae bacterium | reverse complement strand
GCACACGTTGACTGCCCCGGACACGCTGACTATGTTAAAAACATGATCACAGGTGCAGCTCAGATGGACGGTGCTATCCTCGTTGTTGCTGGTACAGACGGACCTCTTCAGCAGACTCGTGAGCACGTTCTTCTCGCTCGTCAGGTTGGCGTTCCTGCAATCGTTGTATTCATGAACAAAGCTGACCAGGTTGACGATGAGGAGCTCCTCGAGCTTGTAGAGATGGACATCCGTGACCTTCTCTCATCTTACGATTTCCCTGGCGACGATACACCTATCATCAAGGGTTCTGCTCTTAAGGCTCTCGAAGCTCCCGATGATCTCAGCGATCCTGCTTACGCTCCTATCATTGAGCTTATGAACGCTGTAGATGAGTACATCCCAAGCCCTGAGCGTGACGATGCTAAGCCTTTCCTTATGCCTGTTGAGGATACTATGACAATTTCCGGTCGTGGTACTGTTGTTACAGGTAGAGTAGAGCGTGGACGTCTTAACGTAAACGAGCAGATCGAAATCGTTGGTCTTTCTGATGAGAAGCTCACAACTGTATGTACAGGTCTTGAGATGTTCCGTAAGACTCTTGATTTCTGCGAAGCTGGTGATAACGTTGGTGCACTTCTCCGTGGTATCACAAGAGATCAGGTTGAGCGTGGACAGGTTCTCTGTAAGCCCGGCTCAATCCAGCCTCACACAAAGTTCTCCGGTCAGGTATACGTTCTTAAGAAGGAAGAGGGCGGCCGTCATACTCCTTTCTTTAACAACTACAGACCTCAGTTCTACTTCAGAACAACAGACGTTACTGGCGTTGTAACACTTCCTGCTGATAAGGAAATGTGCATGCCTGGTGATAACGTTACAATGAACGTTGAGCTTATCACACCTATCGCTATCGAAGAAGGACTTCGTTTCGCTATCCGTGAGGGTGGTAGAACAGTAGGTTCAGGCGTTGTTACAGCTATCAACGAATAATTTAAGCTACCGAGATATAAAAAATCCCGATGTTCGCATCGGGATTTTTTGCATTATTTAGAGGGGGTCAGATTTATGAGCAGAAGTTATAAACACAGGAAAAGTTCAGTTATTCACTTTAAAGAAAATAATGACAAGGAACATAAAAGAAATGCAGTTATCGCTGTCAGAAATGCAACGGACGTTCCCAATGGCAGCCAGTACAAAAAGTTTTACTGCTCATGGAACATATGCGACTATAGGTGGATTCAGGAGAAATATACCCGTGATGAATTCCGCAAAAAATGGTTCGATACATTGCACTCCAACAAAAACAAACGTGGATTTGATTCTTTTGATTTTTATAGGAAAAAATTCCGCACGTGGAAAGAAGCATACCGCTTTTATTTAAAATATAATAAGACAAAATAGCCGATGTCCGCATCGGTTGAGCGTTTCTAATCCCGATGTTCAAATCTGGATTTTTATATAAAAAATATATTTATCGTTTTGTATTGACATTGTGTTATATATGTGATACAATATTAAAGAAAGGAACGGTGATTTCTATGAATAAAAATTCTACAATTCATGTAAGAGTAAACGAAAATGTAAGAGCAAATGCAGAAGAAACATTATCAATGCTCGGTATGACAATTTCTGATGCTGTAAATATGCTGCTGCATCAGGTTAATCTTGTTGGTGGACTGCCATTTGATTTGAAAATTCCGGCATCTGCAAGAAATATTGTTCGCAATTCAGCTGAATTACATCAAAAACTTGACGAAGCTGAATCCGATTTTATAAACGGCAGAACTATGTCTGATGATGAGGTTTTTAAAGTTTTGAGGGACAAATATGAAATATAAAACAATCGTTGCTGAAAGCTTTAAAGATGACCTTGATTCTGCCCTCTCATATATTTCGCACAAATTACTAAATCCAATAGCTGCCCGAAATCTCCTTATCAAAACTGAAAAGGTTGTGACAGAAATTACTGAAAATCCTCTTTTATTTCCTACCTTTCACATTCAACCAATTGCTGAAAAAGGCTATCATTGTGCTTTGGTAGATAATTATAATATTTTTTACAGAATTGATGAAGAAAACAAAATCATATATTTTGCAAGATTTCTATATGGAAAAATGAATTTCCTCGATAAATTATAAAAATCCGCCCTGTAATCAAGGCGGATTTTTTAAGGGCATCTCTAAAAACCCGTTTGATTAAAGAAAAAACAGATAGGTGCGGCAGCTGCAAGGAAAGCTTCCGAAGGCGTGCTTTCGCACTCCAAGGGAGGTTGACGCAGCGGATGTCG
>JAFQBO010000376.1 GCA_017416665.1 Oscillospiraceae bacterium | reverse complement strand
TTCACAGACTGCTGTACCTGATAAATGGATAACCGAAAACAGCTGGCTCAATAAAACCAATGTTACCTATAAGGTGAGTTTTCGTGACAGGGAAGTTACAGCCTGTATGTATGATATAAATATAACCGGTTATGACGGCTGTACAAACAAACTGCATCTTTTTGATATTGAAACTGTTGATGAAAGTATTGTTCATGACGGCATCAGCTTTGACAAATCAAATACTGAAAAAAATATTAATCTCTTTCTGTATCCTGATGACAGTGATGAGACAGGCAGACTTCTTCGTATTTATCAGCAGTACTTTATGGTGTCCTGTGCGGCACAGCTTATTCTTGACGAGGCTGTAAAAAAAGGCTGTAAGCTTTATGATCTTTGCGATTATGCGGTTATTCAGATAAATGATACACATCCGACTATGATTATTCCCGAACTCATAAGACTTCTTATTCAGCGTGGTCTTTATATGGACGAGGCGATAAAAACAGTGACTTCCTGCTGTGCCTATACAAATCATACTATTCTTGCAGAGGCTCTTGAAAAATGGGATATTAAACAGCTTGTAAAGGCGGTTCCACAGCTTGTGCCGATTATTGAAGTACTTGATGACAAAGTACGAAGGAGTTTTGACGATAAATCCGTTTATATTATTGATGATGATGAACGTGTTCATATGGCTAATATTGATATTCACTGTTGTTTCAGTGTGAATGGCGTTGCCTCACTTCATACAGATATTTTAAAGGAAACTGAGCTAAATAACTTCTACAGAATATATCCTGAAAAATTCAACAACAAAACAAACGGTATTACCTTCAGACGATGGCTTTTACACGCAAATCCCGAACTGACTGCTCTTATAACCTCTCTTATCGGTGACGGATTCAAAAAAAATCCTGCTGAACTTGAAAAACTTCTTGAATTCAAAAGCAACAGGGAAGTACTCAAAAAGCTTATTGAGATTAAGGAGATAAAAAAGAGAGAACTTAAAGTATATCTTAAAAATACTCAGGGAATAACAATTAATGAAAACTCTGTTTTTGATATTCAGATAAAACGTCTTCATGAGTATAAACGTCAGCAACTGAACATTCTGTACCTCATTCACAAATATCTTGAAATAAAGGACGGTAAAAAGCCATCTGTGCCGATTACAGCAATTTTCGGTGCAAAGGCTGCTCCTGCCTATACAATAGCACAGGATATAATTCATCTCATTTTGTGTATGCAGGAAATTGTTTCACAGGATAATGAGGTTTCACCATATCTGAATATTGTAATGGTGGAAAACTATAATGTAACTCTTGCCGAAAAGCTTATTCCTGCATGTGATATTTCTCAGCAGATTTCCCTTGCATCAAAAGAAGCGAGCGGTACGGGTAATATGAAGTTTATGTTAAACGGTGCTCTGACGCTTGGAACGGAAGACGGTGCAAATGTTGAGATTCACGAGCTTGTCGGAGATGAAAATATCTATATCTTCGGTGACACAAGTGATACTGTGGTTGAAAGATATAAAAAGGGCGACTATTCTCCGATGGAGTATTATAAAAAAGATCCGATGATAAAACGTGCAGTTGATTTTATAACAGGTGAAAAGATGCTTGAAACGGGTGACAGCAAAAAGCTTGAACGTCTCTCGGAAGAACTGCTGAACAAAGACTGGTTTATGACGTTTCCCGATTTTGAAAGCTATGTAAAAACACGTGAACAGGCGTATTCTGATTATGAAGTTACTATGAACCGTGCGGAAAAAATGCTTGTGAATATCGCAAAGGCAGGTTATTTTTCTTCAGACAGAACAATCGAGGAATATAACCGTGACATCTGGCATCTTGAAAAAAACAAGGAGGGATAAATTTGGGTTCAAAATCAGATAAAATAAATATTCTTTCACCGCTTAACGGAAAAGCAGTATCGCTTGACAGTGTTCCAGACGATGTCTTTTCAGGCAGAGTATTGGGTGACGGCTGTGCTGTTATTCCGTCAGATGGTATGATTTACAGTCCGATTGATGGTGTAATATCGTCAATAGCAGAGACAAATCATGCATACGGCATAACCGCTGAAAACGGTATTGAAGTGCTTGTTCATTTCGGTGTAGATACTGTTTCTCTTAAAGGTGAGGGCTTTGTTACTGTGGTAAAGGTTGGTGACAGGGTCAGAGCAGGAGATTTGATTGCAAAGGCAGATATTGAATTTATAAAATCAAAGGGAATTAATACGGTAACACCGGTTCTGGTATGTGACGGTGCGGACGGAATGAAAATGAATATCCGTGAAGGAAAAATAAGAGCAGGAGACAGTGTAATTTCCCTTAAAAAAGAGGAAGTAAAACAGGTGTCTGAACAGCAGACGGATGAAAAAAAGAAAGGCATAAACTTTGACTTCCTTCAGAAACTCGGTAAAGTACTGATGGTAGTAATTGCCGTAATGCCTGCGGCAGGTCTTATGATAAGTATAGGTAAGCTGATCGCCATGGCAGGCGGTGATATTGCATTTCTGGCATCGGTCGGAAGTGTTATGGAAAATATAGGCTGGGCAATTATCAGTAACCTGCATATTCTCTTTGCCGTTGCTATCGGTGGTTCATGGGCAAAGGAAAGAGCAGGAGGTGCGTTTGCGGCACTGCTTGCATTTATTCTTATAAATAATATCACAGGTACTGTTTTTGGTGTCACAAACGACATGCTCAGTACAAGCGGAAGTGTGGTCCGTTCGCTTTTCGGACAGGAAATGCTTGTAGAAAACTACTTTACCTCGGTACTCGGTTCACCTGCACTTAATATGGGTGTGTTTGTCGGTATCATATCGGGATTCGTCGGAGGTATAGTATACAATAAATTCTACAACTTCCGTAAGCTTCCCGATGCACTGAGTTTCTTTAACGGTAAAAGATTTGTACCTCTGGCAGTAATTCTGTGGTCGGTTATTGTTTCACTGATACTTTGTGTAGTATGGCCGATTATTCAGTCGGGCATCAATTCATTTGGTATATGGATCGCAAATTCTTCTGATACGTCACCGATTCTTGCACCGTTTATTTACGGTACTCTTGAACGACTTCTTCTGCCGTTCGGTCTGCATCATATGCTGACTATTCCTATGAACTACACCTCATTTGGTGGAAGCTACGAAATTCTCACAGGCGTAAATGCGGGAACTACTGTTTTCGGACAGGATCCACTGTGGCTTGCATGGATTACAGATCTTATTAACTTCAAAAATGCCGGAAATACAGTTGCGTACGAAAATCTGCTTAATTCCGTGACACCTGCACGTTTCAAGGTTGGTCAGATGATTGGTGCAACAGGTCTTCTGCTGGGTGTGGCACTTGCTATGTATAAACGTGTTGACAAGGATAAGCGTAAGAGTTACCGTTCAATGTTTATTTCAACGGCTCTTGCCGTGTTCCTTACAGGCGTAACAGAACCGATTGAATTTATGTTCATGTTCTGTGCAATACCGCTTTATATTGTTTATGCAATTTTACAGGGTTTTGCGTTCGCACTGTCGGGATTTATAAATCTGCGACTTCATTCATTCGGTAATCTTGAGTTTTTAACAAGAATACCTATGTCCGTAAAGGCAGGTCTTACAGGCGACATTGTAAACTTTGTACTGAGTGTTATTGCATTTTTCATTATAGGTTACTTTGTTGCGTATCTTTTAATCGGTAAATTCAGATATGCTACACCCGGAAGACTCGGCAACTATACGAGTGGTACGGTTGAGGAAGAAGCTGAGGAATCAGGCGGTAAAAAGAGTTCGTCTTCGGACAGTCAGCCGGAGAGAATTATCGTCCTGCTCGGTGGACGTGAAAATATTACTCTTGTTGACGCCTGCATGACACGACTTCGTGTTACTGTTAAAAATCCGTCTCTTGTGGCTGATGAGCAGGCATGGAAGTCTGAGGGTGCGTTAGGTCTTGTAAAAAAAGGTACGGGAATTCAGGCGATTTACGGCCCTAAGGCAGATGTTCTTAAATCTGATATTAATGATATATTATGATAATATAAAAGGAGCTGTTTTTCACAGCTCCTTACAGACTGTAGAAAAACTTCAAAATCAATTTTCGTGCCGATTTAATCGGCAGACAAACTTGAGTACGATCAAAGTAAGGGGACGCTTTCTCTTGCAAAG
>JAFQBO010000375.1 GCA_017416665.1 Oscillospiraceae bacterium | reverse complement strand
GCACCGGTAACAACTGCTTTCAGTCGCTTGAAAATGTTTTTTGTCTTCATTTTGAATTTACCGTCCTCTCATAAAATAAAATTAAATAAAAATAAGTATATAACCATATATAATATTATACAATATAAACGAAAATATATTATGAAATCAAGGTGAATAATTTGTGATAAAAATGTGAAAAATGGTGTTTTGTTAATAACTATTGTAGCATGATTTTCCTTATTTTTTTAACAATATTATCCCGAATATTTTTTTGCAAGATATTTGGCTATTGCAGCAGCATCACGAACATTGATTTTGCCGTCTGAATTGTAGTCTGTATTCTTAGGCAGGAGTGAAGCCTTTTGAATTGAAAGAAGATAAGCAATATATGCAGGGTCACGGACACTGAGCTTATTGTCAAGGTTTGCATCACCCGGCTGAGCCTTGTCAGGCGAAATTGCTGTTGATGTTACTATAGCAGGAGTTGTTGCGGCTGTGGTTACAACTGCTGAACCGCCCGATGCACCCGGAACGCTTGAAGCAACCGACTGTCCTGAACCATATTTGTAATAAAGGCCTGCCAGTGCACCCACAAATGCGGCATTATAATCAATTGCAACCTCTGTATATGTGTACTGATCTGTGTTGTCCACATAGTTTCCGCTTTTGTCAGGGCCGCCCACAAGTGCTCCTACAAGTACATTTGCATGAGCCTTACCCTGGTTCTGAGACGGGAAGCCGTTAAAACCTGTTGCGGCTCTGTGATGCGGATGTGTTACGGAATTTGACGCATATCCTACCATGTAGCACTGATTGTTCTTGTTGTTTCCGAAAAGATAATCCATCTGTGACTTTGCCCATGATGAATATGATGAAGAACCTGTTCTCAGATCGTATACAAGACCAATAAACTGACACGCTGTATTGTATCGTGCTGAACCCCAGTCATTACGGCAGGCATATCCTTCAGAAGTGTTATAATTGTTTTTGTTTACGTTAAGATTTTCTGCAACTCTGTTCCATTCAGCACCGTAAAGGACATTTACAGCAGGCCATACGCTGTCCCAGCAAAGTGGAAAATCTGTGGTATATGCCCAGTTTGACTGAGCAATCCAGTTGGCACAATCTGTTTTGTAGGAGGCAGTATTTGTTGCCTTGTAAAGAATAATTGACGCAAGAGCAAGGTCGTCAAGATAGCTTGTACCCTGATAGTATGACTGTGCTGTATGATTTGCCTTGTTGTTGTTCTTGGCAAACTCATAAAGTGCCTTGGCGTATGTAAGATCAGATGAATTCTTGAAATTGAGATAATTCATCGCAAGTGCTGCCGCTGTCTGTGCCACTACATCTGTACACGGATTTGACGAAGTTGCAAAATAAGCCGGTCTTGCAATATTCTGTTTTTCAGGCTTGCACCACTGTGCATGATCGGTATCACCATCGCCCACCTGATAACAGAACGCTTTTACTGAAGAACCGTTCATAACGGTACATCTTCTGAAATAATCACTGAAATAATTTGTGATTGTTTTCAGATGTTCCGTCTGACCTGTAAGAGCAAATGAATTCTGATACATGTGATAGCTCATTCCGAGCATTGTTGCGGAATATGCGGCAGGGAGTCCGAATTTTACATGATCTCCTGCATCGTGGAAGCCACCGCTTAAATCGAGTGTACCGTATGGAGTGGAAACCTTTGAATCGTATGTGTGACAGTCATCACGCCAGTTAAGCTGTGACTTTTCACCAACCTGTGAACCACACATGTTTGCATCGTAAAGATACAGTGAGTACTGAAGTGCCTTTGCATAGTTTACGCTTGCAGCAGCATCAGCGTTTTCCCTGTCAAAGAGAAACGGCGTTGTTACCGCCATAACCGTCATGGCAGTACCGACAGCAAACGCTTTGATGCGTTTGGTTAAATTGTTTTTTTTGATATTCATTTTAAAAATCCTTTCATTTTTATATCAATAACATTATAACTCATTTTACAAAAATTTACAATGGATATTCAATAAAAAAATTGGAATAACAAAAAAATATTCGTTTTCACTTTACAGAAACACAAAAATATTGTATAATAATTTATGAATACGATGAAAATGGAGTCGGCATATGAATAAAGGAACACCAAAAGAAATTTTAAGCTTTGTTGAAGAAAATGATGTTAAATTCATAAGGCTTACCTTTACCGATATACACGGAAATTTAAAGAATATTGCAATTATGTCCGGCGAACTGGAACGTGCGTTTGAATACGGAATACCGTTTGAGGCAGGATTTTTTTCAAAAAACTGTTCAGACCTGCTTCTTTTTCCCGACATTTCAACCATGTCGGTTCTTCCATGGCGTCCGCAGACAGGACGTGTCATAAGATTTTTCTGCTATATAAAGCATATGGATGGCAGACCTTTTGAGGGCGATTCAAGAAATGAACTTTCAGAATACATCTGTAAAATGCATGAAATGGGTTACACGGCTCAGATAAGTACCAAATGTGAATTTTACCTTTTTGACACAGACGAAAACGGTAATCCCACAAAAATTCCTCATGATAATGCAGTGTATCTCGATATAGCTCCTCTGGACAAATGTGAAAATACACGCCGTGAAATTTGTCTTTCACTTGAAGAAATGGGCTTCAATCCGCTGACATCACGTCATTCATACGGTCGCGGACAAAATGAAATCGACTTCAAAAAAAGCAGTCCTGTAAATGCCGCTGACAATATGGTGTATTACAAAACTGTGGTTAAAAATATTTCGGCTCAGAACGGTCTTTTTGCAAGCTTTATGCCAAAGCCGCTTTCCGACAGTTCGGGAAGCGGACTTCATATCGGCATTTCCATTAAAAAAGACGGCAGACACATTTTTTCATCTCAGCATCAGAACATGCGTGAAACAATGTCAGAAACCGGAAAACATTTTATCGCAGGTGTTCTGAACAGAATAAGCGAAATAACCTGCTTTTTAAATCCTGCTTTCAATTCCTATTTAAGGCTGAGACAAAACTACAGTCTGTCTGATGACGGCTGTATCGGTGCGGGGCCTCTTCTTCTGAGAATTCCGTATACGAGTGAAGAAAATCCATATATAGAAATACGTACTGCCGACGCTTTATGTAATCCATATATTGCATTCAGACTTATTCTGGCGGCAGGTTTTGAAGGAATAGAAAAAAAACTGTCACTTTCCGAAAGCGTATTTTGTGGTAATACAATTCTCAGAGATAACTTTATTCCGAATTCACTTGAGGAGGCTGTTGCAGTTTCTGTAAACGGAAACTTTGTAAAGGAAAATCTTTCAAATGAAATATACAGTAACGCATATGAGCATTTTGACAGACTCATAAAAAAATATAATTCTTACAAAGATAAAACGGAATTTGAAAAAAATTACTGTTTCAATATTTATTAAAAGGTGGTAAAAATGGAAAGAATTCTGCTTGTGTCAGGTTCGTCGGAGGGACTTGAAATCCTGTCACAGCTTACAAAAGACAGTGGTTACACTTCCATTACCCGTAGTCGCAGTGGCAATGAAGCAAGACGGATGACGGATTCGGAGGAATTTTCACTGATAATTATTAATACACCTCTGAGTGATGAATTTGGCAGGGATTTTGCAGTGAAAACAGCTGAGACTACAAATTCCGGTATAATTTTAATATGTAAACAGGATATTGCGGACGATTTATCCGACAAACTCAGCTGTAATGGTATTTTTGTTGTTCCAAAACCGATAAACAAATCTGCTTTTTTTCAGACGGTAAGACTTGTTATGTCAACACGCTCAAGAATGCTCGGCAGTAGTTCCAATCAAAAACTACAGACAAAAGCTGAAGAAATCAAGCTTGTAAACCGTGCCAAAAACTGTCTTATGCAGTATCTGAAATTTTCTGAACCGCAGGCACACAGATATATCGAAAAGCAGGCGATGGACACACGCCGTACAAGAATTGATGTTGCAAAGCATATCCTTTCAATATACGAAAATTAGGACGATCAAAAACGATCGTCCTTTTGCGTTTTATTTGATAAATCCTGCATCGTCTTTTTTAAAAATGCCTTTGCTTTTTTCATCGGTTTCAGACCATGGAAGTTCTATTTTTGTTTTCTCACCTGTTGAAATTCGGCAAAAATATTTATTTTCCCAACTATTTAAAATATATGTATCATTATCAAGAAAAATATACCATTCATATTCAGCCTTTTCTTTATTTGCAGGTATAATTATTTCATTTTCAAATTCATCCAGCATATCTGGTTCAAATTTTGAATAGTCATATCCATTTGGAAGTTTAATCCTTCTGTGTTCATTTGTTTCAGGATTACAATATATAT
>JAFQBO010000374.1 GCA_017416665.1 Oscillospiraceae bacterium | reverse complement strand
GGGGTGAATTGAAAAACAGCCCAGTGGGCTGTTTTTCAAGAGGGGACGCTTTGCAAGAAAAAGCGTCCCCTAACTTTGGTCGTACTCAAGTTTACCTGCCGATTTAATCGGCACGAAAATCTAATTTGAGGTTTATCGACAGTCTGAGAACCGCAAAAGCGGTTCTTTTATGTATTATTTAATTTTTGCCATTCTGAGAAATAATTGAATTGAGTATCATGGAGAATTTTTCGATATTCTTTACGCAGTCTGACAACAG
Source organism: Oscillospiraceae bacterium (assembly GCA_017416665.1). Taxonomy (GTDB): domain Bacteria; phylum Bacillota; class Clostridia; order Oscillospirales; family Ruminococcaceae; genus Porcipelethomonas. The sequence continues at coordinate 4,898 of JAFQBO010000374.1, read as the reverse complement.
CTTTTCAGTGTTTTTGACACGCTTGTCGATCTGACCTGTATAACCGCTGATACTTCCCATAGCTTCCTCAATTTTATCGGCTGAGTCCTTACTCTTATCAGCAAAACCACGGATTTCTTCCGTAATTACACCGAAGCTCTTACCGTATTCCTTTGCTCTTGCTGCTTCTATGTACGCATTGAAACCGAGGATTCTTGTGTTCATTGCAATATCCTGAATCAGCTTTACGGTATCCTTTGTTGCCTTAACTTCCGAAACTGTCTTTTCTGCAACGTTTTCGAGCTGTGAAAATTCATTTCTGAGCTTTTCAAGGGTATTGGAATTAATTTCAACAAGATTTTCAACCTCAGAAAGCTTTGCAACAAGAGAAACGGTATCATCAAAGCCTGAACCTGAATCTTCGCTGAAACGTCTGAGATACTCGTTGTATGCCTTTGAGGAAATAAGTTCTGCCATTGAGTAAAGCAGATCAGCGTAAGCCTTGAGTTTTCCTTCCGGAACAACGTCAAGCCCTGAAACTTCGTTTGCATATTCGCCTGCCTGCATACCGAGTTCAATCGCATATCTTGATGATGAGCTTGTCGGTGCTTCGGTTAAAACCTGTCCTGCAATAAATGAACCGAGAAATTTACCGTTTACAACTATTGGTGCGGCAACTTCATAAATTCCTGCATGACAGCAGTAAACCTTTCCGCAGCCTGCGGTCATAGCATCAAGACCGCCGTTTTTGTGGCAGTTTTTGCATTTGCTTGTAATTGCTACGGATTTTTTCAGATTCATGCAAAACGATGAAGGATTGCTTTCGGCAGTAATGTTTTTTCCGTCAGCATCAGTAATAAAAGCGGTCATTCCTGTTGCAACGGCAAATCTTTCCTGGATTTCACGTAAAAAGCTTAAATCAATAAGTTCGTTAAGTTTAAAGTCGTTAATTTGAATCATTGTCAATCACCTTCCTGAGCCTTTATATTTATATAAGAAAAATGTTCTCATATTTGATTACGGCAAATTATGATAGATTTCCGGAATGCGATACAAAAAATAAAAAAAAGTTAGTATCGCCGAAAATATCTCTATTTATTATTTTATTATATTTTTATCCGTTTGTCAATAGAAAAAGAAATTTATTATATAAAATAATTATAAAACGTTAGTAATAATCTACTCAAATAACTTGACTTATTGTGAAAAAAGCTGTATAATATTAATAAATAGCCTTGATATGCTGTGTTTTATGGTTTGTTTTGATATTTTTTTGACTGCGCTTTTTGAAAATAAAAATATTCCAAGGTGTTTTATATGTGTGTTTTGCACAAAAAATATGTCTTGAAATTAGATTTATTGGCATATTAATAAAACAGTATTGTCAAAACAGAAAAAATATGTTATAATGAATGATGTAAATATTGAAATATGCAGTTTCAAGGAGGAGAACAAATGTCACGACCGGTGTCGTCAAAGAAAGATAATAAAAAAGATTCTAAAAACGAAAAACAAAATGTAAATCAGACGGAAAATACTGCCGAAGCAGTTGTAGATGAAGCAGTTGATGAGGAAGTTTCCGAAAAGGAAAAAATGTCCACCCTGCGAAAGGTTGCGGCTTTTATTGTTGCAGTCGGACAGGATACAGCATCAGAGATATACAAGCACCTCAGCGACGAAGAAGTAGAAAAAATTTCCATTGAAATTTCCCGTATTGAAAGCCTGAGTCAGGATTCCATCAAAGCAATCATGGAAGAATTCTATGAATTATTTGTTGCACAGAAGGTTGTTGCAGAAGGCGGTCAGGCATACTCTATGAGTGTCCTCATGAACGCTTTTGGCAAGGAAAAGGCAAAAATGCTTATGGAAAGAATTCAGAGTGCAAACAGAGCCTTTGAATTTCTGCGTGATGTCGATTACAAGAGTATTCTTACAACGCTTCAGAACGAACTTCCACAGACAATAGCACTCGTTCTTTCACACATCAATTCAAAAAAATCAGCACAGATTATTGCAGAACTTCCTGAAGATGTACAGATTGAAGTTTTCAAGCGTATTGCGGATCTTGACAGTACCTCGCCGCAGGTAATCAGAGGTGTTGAGGAAATGATTCACGAAAAACTCAGCTCTGTATCTTCTGTCGGTCAGGTTGAATTCGGCGGCGTAAACTACCTTGCAGACGTTATGAACAATCTCGATACAAGAACAGAAAAATCAATTATGGAAGAACTCGATGTTTCAGATCCTGAACTTGTTGAAGAAATCCGTAAGAAGATGTTTACATTCGACGACATTGTATTTCTTGATAACCGTGAAATCCAGATATTCCTCAGAGAAATCGATCAGAAGGATCTTACTGTTGCACTCAAGGGTGCAGGTGCTGAAGTTAAGGATGTTATTATGAATAACATGTCACAGCGTCAGCAGGAAACAGTTACTACAGATCTTCAGTATCTCCATAATGTCCGTATGCGTGACGTTGAAGATGCTCAGAGAACTATTATTGAAACAATCAGACGTCTTGAAGAAGCAGGCGAAATTGTAATGTCCAAGGGCGGAATGGATGAAATAATTCCTTAAAATAAATACTAAATATTAAGATATAGGCAGGTGTAAATTATGAGCAGATTTGAATCAGGCATGGAAAGCATGATAGATATGTATATTTACGAATCTACATCGCTTTTGGAAACGCTTGACCAGATTATGATGAGAACAGAAAGCAACAATAGATTTGATGAAGAAGATATCAACGAAATATTCCGTATAATGCATACTATCAAGGGTAGTTCTGCCATGATGGGACTTGAAAATATGTCAATACTCGCACACAGAATTGAAGACATGTTTTTCATAATCCGTGAGGAAAAACCGGTTATTGAGTCGATCCAGACCTTGTATGAACTGATATTTGATTCCTCTGATTTGCTCAAGGCAGAAATTGAAATGCTTCAGGACGAGGATTCCGTCCCGACTGATTTCAGCGATCAGCTGGCGAAAATCGAAAAATTTGTTGAATATCTTAAAACAGGTACAATGCCTGGTGAAACCGCTGCTGAACCGACAGCTGAAGCTGAACCGGCTCCGACACAGCAGCAGCCATCAGCGGCATCTGATGGTTTTGTAAAAATCCGTGTTTTCTTTGAAGACAACTGCGAAATGGAAAACCTTCGTGCCTTACTTATAGTAAATAAAATTTCTGAATACTGTACAGAACTTAAAACAGTTCCTGAAAATATTGAAAATGACACTTCAACATCAAAGGAAATTGTCGAAAACGGTTTTCTTATTATGTTTAAGGCAAGTGCAGAAGATTACAAGCTCGTTCTCAGTGAAATAGAGGGTGCTATAAACGTAAAGTCGTATGAAGTTGAAGATGCGGGAATTCCGCTTACTGAATCTTCGGAAACTGCTCCGGCACCTGCACCGGCTCCGGAAGCGGAAAAACCACCGGTTGAGGAAGAGTCTGTAAAGGCACCGGCTGAAGAAGCACCGAAAGCGGTTGCACCTCAGAAAGCACCGGAAGTGCAGAAACCAAAGCCTGCACCTGCACCGGCGGCACAGACAGCGGCTCAGATTAACAATACTCTTTCACAGCAGAAAAATAATACTCATGCTACAAAGGGTAAACAGAGCCTTATCAGTGTAAACTTAAACAAGCTCGATCAGCTTCTTGACATGGTTGGTGAAATCGTTATTGCTGAGGCTATGGTAACATCAAACCCTGATCTGAAGGGTCTCAAGCTTGATAATTTCCAGAAATCTGCACGAGAACTGCGTAAACTGACAGATGAACTTCAGGACATTGTAATGTCAATCCGAATGGTTCCGCTGTCGGGTGTATTCAATAAAATGACACGAATTGTCCGTGACATGAAGGTAAAGCTCAACAAGGACGTTGATCTCGTTTTTGAAGGCGAAGAAACTGAAGTTGACAAGAGCGTTATTGATAACCTCAACGATCCGCTTATGCACATGGTTAGAAACTCCATGGATCACGGTATCGAAAAAACCGCAGAAGAACGTATTGCGGCCGGAAAACCTGCAAAGGGTACCATTACTCTTGCGGCATATAACTCATCAGGTGAAGTTATTATTGTTGTTTCAGACGATGGTGGTGGTATTGATACTCAGAAGGTTCTCTCAAAGGCGATGGCAAACGGTCTTCTTACAAAGCCTGCTGAGGAGTATACCGACAAGGAAATCTTCAACATGGTAATGCTCCCTGGTTTCTCAACAAACACCGAAGTTACCGAATATTCGGGCAGAGGCGTTGGTATGGACGTTGTAAGACAGAGTATCGAAAAAATCGGCGGAAGTGTTTCTGTTGACAGTAAAAAGGGTGAAGGTACAAACTTCATTATTAAAATTCCGCTTTCACTTGCAATTATTGACGGTATTGAAGTTTCTGTCGGCAAATCCATCTTCACAATTCCAACAAATACAATCAAGAAATTCATAAAACTTAAAGAAGGTCAGCTGTTTTACGATACTTCTCAGAAGGAAATCATCAAGGACGGCAACAAGTGCTATCCGCTTATCAGACTGCATCAGTTCTATAATATTGAACCTGATTCAAACAACATTTATGACGGCGTTGTCGTGCTTGTTGAATCTGAAGGCAAGAGTGCATGTATTCTCGTTGATGAACTTATCGGCGAACAGCAGGTCGTTGTAAAGCCGTTCTCACCTATGTTCAACCGCTACAATATTAAACAGCAGGGTATGTCAGGATGTACAATCCTCGGTGACGGCAGTATTACAATTATTCTTGATATTGACAGTATCATAAACGAAAACTGATAAAAAAGGAGTGACGGAAAATGGCAAATGAAGTATTACAGACGCAGAAAAATGAATTCAACATGAACGGCGGTCAGATTTTACTTTACTACATAGACAATGTACTTTACGGAATT
>JAFQBO010000373.1 GCA_017416665.1 Oscillospiraceae bacterium | reverse complement strand
ATTTCTACATAAAGTCTTTTTTTCTGTTCTTACGTATGATAACACACAAAACAACTATAACAACAACCAGACCTGCAATCACAATTACAAGAATCGGAATAATTGTAGAATGAGAAGTCCATGGAAGATTTTTTTCAGAAAAATCATCTTTTTTTTCACTGCTGTTATTTTTTTCTGTGGCTTTATCTTTGTATGACTGAGGAGTATAGTTCGGATCAATTTCTTCATTTTCAAAGAAGTACTCGATCTGGTATGCTGTTTCACACATATCACCCTCATCAAAAATTGTAGAAAGTCCGCTGTAATCCGCCGCTATTTTATAAGGCGTGTACGAATCACAGTTTTCGACAAAATCATTGTAAATTTCCTTTGCATTGTCCATGTCTTTCATCGACTCAAGCCACAGATCAAGTGCAGATGCCGCTGATGTTGCGTATGATATGTAATACATAGGCGAATCGTAATTATGTGTTATTTCAACCCAGTCATATTCATAATAATTTTCAGGTGAGTAATCTATGCCGTATTCATCACATAAAGTCTCATACTTCTGATTCAGTTCATCAAGTGTACAGTCAGGATTTTCATAAGCATATCTCTGGAATTCATCAAAAAGACAACCCTGTGTAACCGAAGAAATCATATTGCAGAGTGTATATTTAAGATACGACATATTTTCATCTTTTGTAAACGCATCACTGCCGCTTGTTGCAAATAAAATTTCCATTCCCTGAGAATGAACTTCGCATGTATCAAGTGCACTTCCATAAAGATCCCATACGGCAGACGAAGGATTGTTATACTCTGCATTTGCATGCCCGAACTCATGAATAACAGTTGAAATATCTGTGAAATCTCCTGCTGAAGAAACATACATATACGGAACTGAGTAGGAGGTGAGACTTGTTGTAAATGAATCACCTGTGCCATTGACAGAATCTGAAAAGCTGTAAAGGTGATGGGATTTCATGTGACTGAAATTTTCAAGGTAATCCCTGTCAAGAGTGCCGAGAAATGCAGAAACTGTTTTAAACACCTCATTTTCGCTGTACTTACTTTCTATAAGTCCCGAATTATTGAGTTCTATCAACGCTTCATCATATGTATCTATAGATAAATCCCTGAAATTTTCCTTTACAAAATCATAGATTTCTGCTGTTTCATCATAGGTATAATCCCTTATGAACAGACAGTCATACGCATATTCCGCAAAATTGTCATAACCGCTGTTGACAGCAAGCTTATGACGTTTTTTTAATATTTCAAGAAAAATGTTTCCAAGCGTTTCATTACGCTTTTTATTTATCTCAACTGCAATTTTTTCCAGTTCCTCATCTGAATAAAGAATTTCCGAAAACAGATCTGATGTTACCCATTTTTTTCCGTCATACTCAACACTGAAATCTTCTTCAGTATAGCTCATATATTCATTTATAAGTTCTTCAATTTCAATAAGCAATTTTTCGTTTTCATCGTCGAATTCACTTAAATCGGTTTCAGCGTCAATATATGTGAAGATATTTACCAAGTCATAGCCGGAAACATCCCTTAAAGTTTCCTCAAAGCCGGCATCGCACAGTGCTGTAATACAGTCCCCTATATCACTGTTTGCCTGAATGTACACTGCATCCGACTGCGTGAGCTTATCATTGACTTCATTATCTGTAACGTCATTGTTGAATTCCAGATAGTAGACACTGTTAAGTGTATAAATATCTGAAAATTCTTCAAGCAAAATTTCAGCATCTCTGATGACGTCATCTTCTGAATACTGATCGGGATTCTGTGAAATTTTCTCAAGACGTGAAATGGCATTGTCAAACTCTGTAAGATCAATTTCACGTTTTTTGATTTCCATATAATCAGGACATGACTGCTGTTCCTTTGAAAGCTCTGCTGATACACTTAATGTACCCGCAAATGCTGTCATCACAGAAAGAGCCACAGCCAAAAATTTATTTTTTATCATTTCTTCTCCTTTTTTATAAATTTTAAACATAACTTAATTTTAACACTTTGTTACTATAATGTCAAGAAATATGTCAGTAAATATGAAATTTTCTATTTGGATTTACTTTTGTTGTATGTGTAAAATTTTAGTAGACAGTTAAATTTTTATTTAGTATTCTAATTGTTCTGTACTTTTCTTGCTTGCACAAGAAAAGTACCAAAGCTCTGCATGGCTGTTTTCATTCATTTCTGCTTCGCTATCGCTTGCATAAATGATAAAACAGCTCAAAGAAGTGCACTTCTTTTCTTTATGAAAAAGAAAAGAAGCAAAAGAAAAATCAAAAGGTTCAGAAAGAAAACTCAGACTGTCTCCCATGAAAAGCAAAAGAAAAACAGATAAAAAGAAAAATCATAATTGATAGCAAACTTATAACACACTACTCCCATGTTTTATAAGGATGCAGTCTTTTCTTGAACAGATAGAAATTTATCTCGTCTCCACATAAAGGATTCTTGCCGAAGGCACAAATTTGGCGGTACATATCAGAAAACTGCCATAGAAAGTTTTGTAACGGTTTTACTTTTGATTTTTTCTTTTTTGATTAAACTTTTTTCTATTCGAAGAAAAGAAAAAAGTTTATGCATTTCTTTGTAACTTTCTTTGTGCAAGCAAAGAAAGTTAAGAATAAAAATGATAGTAAATATAAATTTATGCTTACTGCATACTTTTATTTTACAGATACTATTTTGTCAAATTGCTTGCAAAATGTGATAAAATACGCTATAATATAAGGTAGTACAATTAATTTCAGTATAGCAGCGAAAGGAGAACGCCATGCTTTCAGGCAGGCACACATTAAATATGGAAAAAAATAATGAAGTAATATTTCCGGCAGTCGCAATGAGAGGTATCGTATGCTTTCCAAGACTGGTTATGCATTTTGATGTTGCAAGAGAAATATCGGTAAACGCTGTAAAGGAAGCTGTAAAGGGTGACAGATTTATTTTTCTGACGGCTCAGAAGGACTCTTTTGTCGATGAACCACAGGAAGATGATCTCTACGAAATAGGTGTTGTGGCTGAAATAAGACAAACACTCAAAACTCCCGATAATGTAGTGCGTGTACTTGTTGAAGGTCTTTACAGGGCAAAAATCAAAAAGGTTTTCATTGATGATGACATGATAAGATGTTCTGTTAAAAAACTGCCTGACTACAGTCGTGCAAAATCAGATGAAGCAGAACTCGAAGCTATACAACGTTCAGCAAAGGCAGTTTTTGAACGATACAGCAGTCTTGTTCCGAAAATGCCCCGTGAACTTGTAGCATCAGTTCTCGCACAGGATGATCCCTTCAAGCTTTTTGAAAATATCACATACAACATAAATCTTGATCTCGACAGCAGACAGCGTCTGCTTGAGGAATCAAACATTCTTTCAAGACTTGGTATGCTTTATGCAAATCTGGTACATGAAGTCGAAGTCCTTGAAATCGAAAAGGATATTCACGAAGAAGTAAGAAACAACCTTGACAGACATCAGCGTGAATTTTACCTCAGAGAACAGATGAGAGTTATTTCTTCACAGCTGGGTGATGAAGATTCACAGGAAGAAGCGTACGAATATATAGACAGAATCTACGACCTTAATCTTTCTGAGGATATTACATCAAAGCTTGTGAAAGAAGCAGAAAGACTTCTTAAAATGCCGTCATCTGCACAGGAAGCATTTGTAATAAGAAACTATCTCGACACTCTTCTTGATCTTCCATGGAACAATAAAACCAAAACTAAAGTTGACATTAAAAAAGCGGCAAAAATCCTTGACAAGGATCACTACGGTCTTGAAAAAGTCAAGGACAGAATTCTTGAAAGTATCGCCGTCCACGCACTGATGCCGGAAGTTACAGGTCAGATACTCTGTCTCGTGGGTCCTCCTGGCGTGGGTAAAACTTCAATAGGACGTTCGGTTGCAAAAGCTCTTGGCAGAGAGTATGTAAGAGTTTCTCTTGGTGGTGTAAGAGATGAATCAGATATAAGAGGTCACAGAAAAACCTATATCGGTGCAATGCCGGGACGTATTATAAATGCTATGAAAACAGCAGGTACTTCAAATCCGCTTATACTGTTTGATGAAATCGACAAAATGGGAAGCGATTTCAAGGGTGATCCTGCATCTGCAATGCTTGAAGTTCTTGACAGTGAACAGAACAAGGAATTCCGTGATCACTATATTGAACTGCCGTTTGATTTAAGCAAAGTAATGTTTATCACTACTGCAAACACTACCGACACTATTCCAAAACCGCTCCTTGACAGAATGGAGCTTATTGAACTTTCAAGCTACACAAGAGAAGAAAAATTCCATATCGCAAAAAATCATCTTATTCCAAAACAGCTTAAAAAACATGGTCTCAAGGGTACTCAGATGAAAGTCAACGACGCCGCAGTCTATGATGTCATAGACTACTATACAAAAGAAGCCGGAGTCCGTAATCTTGAAAGAATGATTGCATCACTTTGCAGAAAAGCGGCAAAGGAAATCATTTCCGGAGACAGTAAAAAAGTTAACTATACAAAGAAAAACCTTGAAAGCTATCTCGGTACAAAAAAATATACAGACGATGAAAAATCCGATAAGGACGAAGTAGGTGTTGTAAATGGTCTTGCATGGACTTCAGTCGGAGGCGTTCTGATGCCTCTCGAAGTACTTGTACTTGATGGTAAAGGCGACATTCAGACTACAGGTTCTCTCGGTGATGTCATGAAAGAAAGTGCAAAGCTTGCTGTAACCTACACAAGAAGTGTTGCGGCAAAATACAATATCCCTGAAGACTTTTACAAAACAAAAGATATTCATATTCACGCTCCTGAGGGTGCTGTTCCGAAAGATGGTCCGTCAGCAGGCGTTACCATGACTACGGCTCTCGTATCGGCACTTTCGGGTATACCTGTACGTTCAGATGTTGCCATGACAGGCGAAATCACACTTCACGGAAAGGTTCTCCCAATCGGCGGACTTCGTGAAAAAACCATGGCGGCGTATAAAGCGAATATCGGTACAGTAATTATTCCGAACGCTAACAAAGGTGATCTTGACGAAGTGGACAACGCTGTAAAGGACGCCACAAAATTTGTACTTGCATCAAAGCTTGAAGAAGTTCTTGATGAAGCACTTGTAAAAAATTAAGAAAAACAAAGGAGGATCCGATGAATTATAATAAAGCTGAATTTTCAGCGGCTTATGGTACTTTTTCTCAGATACCGCCGTGTGAAAGAATTGAAATTGCTTTTGCAGGACGTTCAAACGTCGGAAAGTCCACACTTATAAACAAAATCTTTAACCGTAAAAATCTGGCAAGAGTAAGTTCTGTTCCGGGCAAAACCGCAACAATCAACTTTTATGGACTTGAAAATGTTTACTTTGTCGATCTGCCGGGTTACGGTTATGCTAAAATTGCAAAGTCCGAAAAAAGACGCTGGTCGGAGCTTATTGAAGGTTATCTCAATTCCGACAGGGACATAAGACTGATTTTCCAGCTTATCGACATGCGTCATCCTCCTTCGGCAGACGATATTCATATGATAAATTATCTTATAGAAGCAGAACTTCCGTTTGTCATCATTCTCACAAAGGCAGACAAGCTCAAAAAAATGGCTCGTATTGAGCGTATGGAAAAGTTTAAAACGGAAATTCCATGCTTTGAGGATATTCATGTTATTCCTTTCTCATCCCAGACTTTTGAAGGTGTTGAGGAAGTGAGAAATATTATTGAAGAAATTGCAGCAGATGATACAGATGTAACTGATGCTGAATAATGAAAGGATGTTTTATATGTTAGTATCTGAAAACCTTGGTGTAAACGAAAAAGGACACCTTACAACAGGCGGTGTTGATACCGTAGAACTTGCAAAACAGTACGGTACTCCACTCTATGTTATGGACGAAAACTTAATAAGAAAGCACGCTCAGAGCTATAAGAACAGTATTGATAAATTCTATGGCGGAAACGGTCTTGTATGCTATGCAAGCAAAGCGTTCTGTTGTCTGGAAATGTGCCGTGTTATGATGGACGAAGGAATCGGTCTTGATGTTGTTTCAATCGGTGAACTCTACACTGCTTACAAGGCAGGCGTTGACTTCAGCAAGGTTTGTTTCCACGGCAACAACAAAACTGATGAAGAACTTGAATATGCTGTTGAACTCAAGGTTGGCAGAATTATTGTTGACAACAGCTACGAGCTTGAAAGACTTGACAAAATTGCTGAAAAGAAGGGTATCAAGGCAAATATCATGTTCAGAATCAAGCCTGGTATTGATGCTCACACTCACGATTTTGTAAGAACAGGTCAGATTGACAGTAAATTCGGTTTTGCACTTGAAACTGGTGAAGCTATGGAGGCTGTAAAGCTTGCTCTTAACTGTCCTAACGTAGTTTTAAAGGGTCTTCACTGCCATATCGGCTCACAGATTTTCGACATTAATCCATTTGTTGAAGCGGCTCAGGTTATGCTTAAATTCATCGCTGACATCAAAAACGATACAGGGCATGAAATTTCAGAACTGAACCTCGGCGGCGGTTTCGGTATTATGTACACAGAAAAGGACGATCCTGTACCATACGAAAACTACATGGAAAAGGTTTCTGTTGCAGTTAAGGAAAGCTGTGAAAACCTCGGTATAAAGCTTCCGTTCATTCTTATCGAACCTGGTCGTTCAATGGCAGGTCCTGCAGGTATTACACTTTATACTTGCGGCGGTGTTAAAAATATTCCGAACATCAGAACTTATGTATCTGTTGACGGCGGTATGACTGACAACCCTCGTTATGCTCTTTACAAGTCTGAATACGATGCACTCGTTGCAAACAAGGCAGATCAGCCTAAGAATACTACAGTCACAATCGCAGGCAAATGCTGTGAAAGCGGTGACTTAGTCGGTGAGGGCATGCCGTTACAGGAAGTACAGCCGGGCGACATCATAGCAGTTTGTGCAACAGGTGCTTACAACTACTCAATGTCTTCAAACTACAACAGAGTTCCAAAGCCTGCTGTTGTGTTTGTAAAGGACGGTCAGTCAAAGGTTGTTATCAAGAGAGAAACTCTCGATGATATTATCAGAAATGATATTTGAGCAAAAATCCTGTAATTAACTATTGACAAAAATTAATTTATGATATATAATGATATTAAAGACAAAAGATGTGATTTCTGTGTTATTCACGCAAGAAATTAAAAACACCCCGAGAGTGGCAGCTCTCGGGGCTTTTTTCGGGATTTTGTCGGACTACTTTCTGTCAATCCACTTGCATATGTAGTTACTGACTACACCTGCCACAACAGAAATAACAAAAGATGTAATTATTTCCATGTTATTCACCTCCTTCCTGACGGAAGAAGCCGACAATATTTATATTATAACAGATTACAACATTGTTTGCAACCATAAAATCAAAAAAACAACAAACCCGATCACATAAGCGATCGGGTTTGTTGTTTAGTTATAGTGAAGAGTTGGGATTTGGAATAGGCTTTTTTACTGTTGAGACAAGGTATTTAGCCATGCCCGCCTCATCACGGACATTTACTTTGCCATCTTTGTTATAATCAGCTGTTTCAGGAAGTTCTTTTACCTTACCTGCTGCAAGCATCATTGCAATATACGAACAGTCACGGATATTGAATTTTTGATCACCATTTGCGTCAAATATCACTTCTTCTGTACTATCTGGGACTTCTGATGGAGTTGTTGTAACTGATTCAGTTGGTTGTTCTGTCGGATTTGTTGTTTCTTCTGTTTCAGATTCTTCTATAAGATATTCATCTTTTTTTATTGCAATATGTAATGCACAGCACGAACTATATAAAATACTGTATTCTTCTATATTTTCATTTGCTTCAATAATATCTGTCGCTTCCTTTAATTTTATGTATTCAAATGCATCTGTATATTCTATTATATATTTTTGGGGATTATTTTCACTTTGTACGACCTCAAAATCTTCAAGTCCTTCTATCGCATTAAAATCAAATTCTGAATTTTCATCTTTTAAAATATAATACGCATATGATGAGCCATAAGGAGAACATCCATACTCATATTCATACTGCTTATAAGCATTTTTTATTATACCTTTTTCAAGAAGTTCTACTGATTCTTCATAAAGTCTGTCAAGTTCTTCCTGCGATTCAACAGCAACTGTATAAACATCAAATTCTTCATCATCTGCCGTTGGAAAATTTGCCACAAATTCATAGTCATCTGAAAGTCCGAAATATTCAGGAGTTATAATACTGTCAGTACGCTCTATCATATATGCCATTCTGTAATAGCATCCTATTACTCGCTGACCTTCTCCGCCACTCAGACAAATATAATTTCCATCGGTATAAATTACTTCTTCGCCTGTTATATTTTCAATTAATGAAACATCAACTTTATTGTCAGCTGTAGTTGTTTCCATTGAAGTTGTTGTAACAGCTTCGGTTGGTTGTTCTGTGGGAGCAGTTGTTTCCGGTAATTCCTGCTCGCTTATAAGATATGTTCTTAAAACTGTCGGCGGAAGTACTACAGTACAATAGTTATACGCCATGCCGAATTCCGCTACATTTTCATTTGCCTTTATAGTTTCTTCTGAACGTTCAAGTGCCGCTACATCGTTTAAATCAGAACAAATTAACGAATACATTTCAGGATCTGAGCTGTAACTTTGGAGTATAATATTTTCAAGACCTTCAGCAAAGCTTAAATCAAAGTCCGGATCTTCTTCCTTTAATGTAATAAAACCTTCACCACAATCAGTATAGTTATATGTATATTCAAACTGTTTGTATGCGTTTTCTATTATACCTTTTTCAAGAAGTTCTGCTGATGCATTATAAAGGCTGTCAAGTTCTTCCTGTGTTTCGACTGTAACAGTATATGTTTCTGTTGTATCGTCATAGCCTGTCTGCTCAAGTACATAATCATTTGAAAGATCAAACCATTCAGGTGTTACTATTCCATCATTGTGAAGCATAACATAACTCATTTTGAAATCATATCTTGAATGTGTAAGATGTATGTAGTCATCAAAAATTATTACATCTTCTCCGTCATCAAATACAACATCATTTACGCCATATACTTCAGCTTCGGAATATTCCGCTGAAGTATCCTCTGTCAGATCTGTTATTTCCGCAGAAACTGTAACCGCTGATGTAAGGAGTGTTGCCGCTGCTGTCAAAAAACTGAAAATCCGTTTCAGTTTTTTCATAAAAATCACCTACATTTCTTTTTTACTTAATGACTATATTTCATATTTAAATTATCATTTGAAAGGATTGGACGGACTTGTTCAGCCCGTCCGAACAAGTTAAGAAGATAGGAAAGATATTTTTATTTTACTTTGGAAAGATTTCTTGAGAGTGCCGATGCATCTCTTATGTCAATTTCACTGTCATTATTAAAGTCAGCTGTATCCGGCAACATGTTTATTCTGCCTGTTGCAATCATTATTGCAATATATGAACAATCACGGGCATCAATTTTTCTGTCACTGTTTGCATCACCTGTTACCGCTTCTTCTATTTCAGATTCCTCAAGCATATATGTTTTTTCACAATCCACATGTGCTACACAGCATCCACTGGTAATCAATCTGAAATCTGCTATGTTTTCATTTGCGTAAATAATATCTGATTTTTCCTTTAATTTTATGTATTCCAGTGCATTTTTGCAGTATACTGTAAATTTCTTAGGATCATCTTCATTCTGTGTAACCTCAAAATCTTCAAGACCTTCAATAGCATTCAAATCAAATTCGGCATTTTCGTCCTTTAAAGTATAGTGAGCATATAAACCACCATAACCGAAACATGTATAACCATATGCAAGCGACTTAAACGAATTCAGTATAACACCTTTTTCAATAAGTTCTGCTGATTCTTCATAAAGTCTGTCAAGTTCTTCCTCAGTTTCAACTCGAACGCCATATGTTATTGTTGCATTATCACAGCCTTCCAAACGGCTCTCATAAACTTCATATTCATCAGGCAGTCCGAATTTTGACGCTGTTACTTTCTGTCCATTACGAGGAGTAACATAAGCCATTTCGTAAAAAGTATCTGATACGCACTGTCCATCACCATCACTGAAAATAACAACCATATTATCAGCATATACAATTTCTTCATCGGCAACTCTGTCAACGATAGAAATATCATAATCAAGCTCTGTTTCAGTTTTTTCCGCAGAAACTGTAACCGTTGATGTAAGGAGTGTTGCCATAGCTGTCAATCCACTTAAAATATATCTGAGTTTTTTCATAAAATCACTTACCCTTCATTTTTTCATTGTTTTTATTTTCACTTAACAAGGCTTTATTTTGCCTTTCATTGCTATAGACGATATAACTTTCAATTTTTCGCAGTAAAATTTCAAAAAATTATATATTTTTTATTTTTAACTTTATTTTTTTAGAAGAAGGACGGACTTTTCAGCCCGTCCAACCAAGATAAGAAAGTAAGAAGGATATATTTTACTTTATTTTTGCAAGAGTTCTTGAAATAGCCGCCGCATCTCTTACATTAACTTCACCGTCTTTGTTAAAGTCTGCCGAAGAACTAAGTTTATCTGCTTTACCTGTTGCAAGGGCTGATGCAATAACTGCACAGTCACGGACAGTCACTTCATTATCGCCGTTTGCATCACCGATTACATCTTCTACTGTTGAAACTGTACTTACAGGGAAAACACCGCCATTGCCATAGAAAATTTCTATTGGTTCTGTAATGCAATTAAATACGTCTCCGATATTTACATAATATGGTTCAATATCATACTGGACATTGCATCTATCCACAAATCCTGTTCGTGTATACCATGTATAACTCTGTCCGACTGAATCGGTTAAAATAATTTCCTCAAAATCATTGGATATTTCTGTAACTGTAAGATTTTTCATGCTGTCAGAATAATATTCCTCTGCACTGCCGAGATACTTTATATATGAATTCTCATCCGTACCCAGCTGCATTGGTGATGATTCAAGATAATATACATTTGCAAGACCGATAACGTCACCACATTTCAGATTAAAGCTTTCACCCGAAAACTTCTGAAATGTTTTTTGGCTGATTACCATATAATTGTTCAGTAAAACTGTATTTTCGTCAGCACACACAACCATTAAAATGTCAAGTTCTTCTTCAGGCTGGACATCAGATGTTGCAGGTATTGTTGTTTCTACAGCAGATGTAACAAGCGGTAAATTTTCAGATATTACAACTGATGTATTGTCACCACATTCTGTCTGAACCACGGAGATTGATGTTGTTACACATGATACTGATGTTTCTGTTGTGACTGAAGTAACAACTGATGTCTGCACATTAGAAGGCTCTGTTTCAGATTCTTCGATAAGATATATTTTTTCACCCTTGTAATGAGAAACAAGACATGAAAAACCACAAATTTCGTATTTTTCTATGTTTTCATTGGCTTCAATAATATCTGTTGCTTCTTTTAATTTTATATATTCAAACTCATCCACAAAAGATACTGTATATTTTGTTGGATCGTTTTCACTTTGTTTAACCTCAAAATCTTCAAGTCCTTCTATTGAATTAAAATCAAATTCAGCATTTTCATCTTTTAATGTAAATTCAGCATAACTTGGTCCACCATACAGAAAACATCCATAACAGTAACCACGACTTGTATATGCATTTTCTATAACTCCATCTTCATAAAGTTTTGCTGAATCTTCAAGGAGTTTTTCAAGTTCTTCCTTTGTTTCTACCTTAACTATTACATCCGTACTATTTTTATAGAGATTAGTTATCAGTTCAAGTTTGTAATCATCTGACAAACCAAGCATTTCAGGAGTTATTGTTTTATCAACACCAGAAATCGTATAGTTTATTTCACAAAATTCCCACCATATGGTTTCACCTGTACCGTCACTAAAAATAACAACATTTTCATCAGAGTATATAATTTCTTCCTCTGAAAATTCATCAACAAGTGCAAGGTCATAATTTCGCTCTATTTCAGTTGTTTCCTTAGAAATCGTTGCAACTGTTTCTGTCAGATCTGTCATTTCTGTTGAAACTGTTGTCTGTGTTGTTTCAGTATCTTCTGTTGTAACTTCAGTAACTATTGGTTCAGCTGGTTCTGTTACTGTACTTACCGGAAAAACACCGCCTTTACCAATTAAATTTTCCATTGGTTCAGTAATACAATTCAATACATCTCCGACATTTACGGAACGTGGCTCAATATCATACTGACGACCATACAGATCCATCAGTGCGATTCCTGTATACCAGGTATAACTCTGTTCATCTGAATCAATTAAAACTATTTCACTAAAATCATCTGATATTTCTGTTACAGTAAGATTTTTCATACTGTCAGAATAATATTCCTCTGCACTGCCGAGATAATTTATATATGAATTTTCATTCGCACCCAGCTGCATTGGCCATGTTTCAAGATAACATACATTTGCAAGACCAATAACGTCACCACATTTCAGATTAAAGCTTTCACCCGAATACTTCTGAAATGTTTTCTGGCTAATTACCATATAATTGTTCAGTAAAACTTCATCTTCACCAACACTGACTACCATACAAATCTCAAGATCTTCAGTAATACTTACAGGTAAAATAACTTCTTTGCCTGCTGAATCTACAACACAATTTATCACATCACCAACATTGAGTAAAGATGGAGCTATTTCCGCCTGATAACCCTGATAGCCATAACCCGTTATAAGTGCAATATGTGTAAGCCATGTATAGGAATTTCCATCTGAATCTCTCAAGGTCAACTGTTCATTGTTTTCAGACTTTTTCGTTATAGTAAGTTCTTTTAAATTTTCTGTGTAAACATCTGACGCGCTGCCAATGTACTCGATACTATAATTTTCATCAATAACAAACTGTCCTGGTGCAATCGGCTCAATACCTGAATATGTAACATTTATAATGTCACCATATTTCAGAGTAAAATCCTCACCTGAATATTTCTGAAACTCACTCTGACTTAATGCACATCCATTGTCAAGTAAAACCGAATTATCATTTACTGCTACGACAATCTGATATTCCAAATTTTCAACTGCTATACTTTCAGAAACATCGCTTTCATATTGCATCTGCTCGTTGGATACTGATGCATTTGCTGACATAAAACATGCCGACGCCATGCACAATGATGTGATTAAGCTTAAAATTCTTTTTGTTTTTTTCATAAAAATCACTCACCTTTCTTTTTTTATTTTTACTTACAGGCTTTATTTTGCCTTTCATTATATTAGACGTACTTAATTCTGATTTTTCGCAGTTAAATTTCAAAAAAATATATATTGTTTATTTTTTAGAAGAAGGACGGACTTTTCAGCCCGTCCGAGAAAAAATATTATTTCAGAGTAATATTTCCAAGAACACATTCGATAAGAGTATTTGTGTCTGATGCATCAATTACATTATCATAATTTACATCTGCATTTGCGGCAGTTGTAGAATCTCTGAACGGATAAACCGTGGCATTTACATTGAACTTTGATAAAACCGAAATATCTGCAACACCCAGTGCGTTATCTCCGTTAGTATCACCCATAACTGTAGGTGTTCCAATTATCAATGCCGGTGCAGTTTCTACAGGAGCCGCTGTTGTCTTAGCAGTTTCCATATCCGGAACACCTGTACCCTGTCCGCACTCTGTCTGAACAGTTGTCTGAGTTGTTTCTGTTACTATCGGATACTTAGGAAGTGTTCCACCCATTCCTAATGCACGGCAGTCAGTACAAAGGAACATTCCAAGAGGTGTAATAACGCCTTCTGATCTGTATATCAGCTTTTCACAATTTTCACAGGCACGTTTTTCTGCTGTTGTTGTAAGTACACAGATTATTGAAGTGCTGTATGTTGTTGTAACTTCTGTTGTTTCAATATCTGCTGTCGTAACCTCAGTAACTATTGGTTCAGCAGGTTCTGTCACAACCGGATTTGTAACAACAGGTTCTGTACCGATAACAGCAAAGTTATATCCATGTTCTTCAGCATAAGCCTGTGCTGTTGAATTTTCATGACCATAAATAACACCGTTGAAATAGCTTTCATCGTAAAGATCTCCATTACTGATAGTAACGCCAAACTCATTAATCTGACAATCAGGATTTTCAATTGTAATGCTTTCAAGTGCATCGCACTTCATAAACGCTTCATTTCCAATTACTTCAACATTTTCAGGAAGCGTAATTTCCTTCAAATTCTTGTTTCCTGCAAAAGCAAATGCTCCGATAGCGTCCATATTGTCAGGTACTGTATATTCTGTTTCCTCTTTTGCTGGCGGATACTGTAACAGCACTGTTTTATCCTTGTCAAACATAATGCCATCTTCCGATGAATAATAAGAATTATTTTCTGAAACGTCAATATTTTCAATACCTTCATTAAATACTCCTCTGTAGCCGATAATTGTTACAGTTTCCGGTACTGAGATACTTTTTAAGGAGTCT
>JAFQBO010000372.1 GCA_017416665.1 Oscillospiraceae bacterium | reverse complement strand
GGGGTATTTCGCCATCTGCGGATGGCGACCAAAGGCTCTGCCTTTGGAAACCGCAAGCCTTTGAAAAGGCTTGACCGAAACTTTTAATTTTGAAAAATCGTTTCGACAGGAACTTTTTCGACAAACTGTGTAAAACGTTGCATTGAAAACCCAAAAGCAAAAAAACTGAAAAAAGTTGCCATTTTCTTTTAAATAAAGTGTTGAAAAAATAAAAATAATATGTTATAATATAATGTATTAGTATCATTATGAAGAGATATTAAGTTGAAAGAATTTACAATGAAGTAAAAAAAGAAAAGGTGAAATTATGAAACTTACCGGTGCACAGATTATTATTGAAGCTCTGGTTGAACAGGGTTGTGACCGTGTTTTCGGTTATCCGGGCGGTCAGGTTATTAATCTTTATGACGAACTTTACAAAAACCGTGACAGAATAAATCATATTATTACTGCTCATGAACAGGGTGCTGCTCACGCGGCAGACGGTTTTGCAAGGGCAACCGGCAAGACAGGTGTTGTAATTGCAACATCGGGTCCGGGAGCAACAAATCTTGTAACAGGCATAGCAACAGCATATCTTGATTCTGTTCCTATGGTCGCTATTACAGGTAATGTACCTTGTAATCTTCTCGGACGTGACAGTTTCCAGGAAGTTGACATATGCGGCGTTACACTTCCTATTACAAAGCACAATTATATAGTTAAGGATGTTACAGAACTTGCGGATACAATCCGTGAAGCATTCAGACTTGCAAAGTCAGGCAGACCGGGTCCGGTGCTTGTTGACGTTCCGAAGGACGTGCAGTGTGCTTTATGTGATTTTGAAAATAAGGTTGTAGCACCTGCTTTTGAATCACCTAAGGCAGACAGTGATGAAATCGCAAAGGCAGTTGAAATGATCTGCGACTCAAAGAAACCGTATATCTATTGCGGCGGTGGTGTTATTTCAGCGGCGGCGAGCAGAGAAGTTATGGATTTTGCAGAACTTATTGATGCTCCAATCGGATGCAGTATGATGGGACTTTCAGCAATTCCGACTTCAAATGAAAGATTTTTAGGTATGCAGGGTATGCATGGTCACTATGCATCTTCAATGGCTCAGTCAGAAGCCGATCTTGTTATCGCAGTAGGTGCAAGATTCAGCGACAGAGCAACAGGTAAGATGAGTGTTTATGTAAGAAACTGCAAGGTGTTACATATAGATGTTGATGATGCGGAAATCGACAAGAATGTTACAAGCCAGCTTGGTATTAACGGTGACGTTAAGGAAACTATCAGAAAGCTTGTAGCGGCTGTTTCAAAGCAGAGTCACCCTGAATGGATGAAGAGAATAGATCAGCTTAAAAGAGAAGAAAAACTCAAGCTTGAAAGTGCTCTTAAAAACAGTCCTTCAAGAAAATGCAGTGATTGTGCAGTAAACTGTGCAAATACTGACATTCCTTCAGAAGACAGACTTCACCCTTATACTATTATAGATACAATCAGCGAACACGCTACAAAGGATACTATTGTAGTTACAGACGTTGGTCAGCATCAGATGTGGACTGCTCAGAGATACCCGTTTGAAAAAATCAGAACATTCATTTCAAGCGGTGGTCTTGGAACAATGGGCTTTGGTATGGGTGCGGCAATCGGTGCA
Source organism: Oscillospiraceae bacterium (assembly GCA_017416665.1). Classification (GTDB taxonomy): domain Bacteria; phylum Bacillota; class Clostridia; order Oscillospirales; family Ruminococcaceae; genus Porcipelethomonas. The sequence goes on along the minus strand of JAFQBO010000372.1, from coordinate 1,503 downwards.
ACCATTGCAACAGGTGAAAAGACAGTACTGTTTACAGGTGACGGAAGCTTCGGCATGAACTTAAACGAACTTGCAACAGCTGTTTCACAGAATACACCTATTATAATAGTAATAATGAACAACGGCGTTTTAGGTATGGTAAGACAGTGGCAGTCACTTTTCTTTGACAAGCACTACTCAAACACAACCTTAAACAGAAAGACAGACTTTGTAAAGCTTGCAGAAGCTTTTGGTGCAAAGGGCATAAGAGTTCAGACTAAGGAAGAACTTGAAAATGCCGCAAAGGAAGCTTTTGAAACAAGCGGACCTGTTGTTATTGACTGTCTTGTGGACTGCGGAGAATTTGTTCTTCCTATGCTTCCACCGGGTGGTTCCATTGATGATATTATTACAGAAGTTCACGGAGGTGAAATCTGATGGCAAAGTATGTGTTTGGTATTTTAGTTTCAAATAAATTCGGTGTTCTTACACGAGTTTCAAGCATGTTTACAAGAAGAGGATTCAATATTGATACTCTTACAGTTGGTGAAACACAGTCACCGGAGCTTTCGAGAATTACTGTCTGTATGATGGGCGATGAGTATGCAAAAACTCAGATCATCAAACAGCTTGACAAAATGCACGATGTAAAGCAGGTTCAGGTTATGGAAAGAGATGAAACTGTAACCCGTGAACTGCTTCTCATAAAGATAAAGAACGACTCAGCTACAAGACAGGACGTACTTGCGGCAGTTGACGTTTTCAGATCAAAAATCATCGACTATTCTCCTGATGCACTCTGTATTGAAATTACAGGAGAAACTTCAAAAATCAATGCTTTTATTGAGCTTGTAAAACCTTTCGGCATAATGGAGATGTGCCGTACAGGTCTTGTAGCTCTTGAAAGAGGCGGAAACTGTATGGGCAATTAAGCCTGACAGAAACCCACCCAAATAAATTTATATCATATTATAAAAGGAGTCTTTATAATGGAAAATTCAGCAAAGGTATTTTACCAGGAAGATTGCGATTTAAGCCTTCTCTACGGCAAGACAATCGCTGTTATCGGCTACGGAAGCCAGGGTCACGCTCATGCTCTTAACGCAAAGGAATCACTTGGCGAAAACGCAAGAGTTATCATCGGTCTTTACGAAGGCAGTAAGTCATGGGACAAGGCCGTAAAGCAGGGCTTTGAAGTATTCACAGCTGCTGAAGCTGCAAAGCAGGCTGACATCATCATGATTCTCATCAACGATGAAAAGCAGGCTGCAATGTACAAAAAAGATATTGAACCCAATTTGGAAGCAGGCAATATGTTAATGTTCGCGCATGGCTTCTGTGTACACTTTGGACAGATTGTTCCTCCTGCAGATGTAGATGTTACCATGATTGCTCCTAAGGGACCCGGACATACCGTAAGAAGTGAATATCAGGCTGGAAAAGGTGTTCCTTGTCTGGTAGCCGTACATCAGGATGCTACAGGAAAGGCATTGGAAAAAGCATTAGCTTACGCTCAGGCTATTG
>JAFQBO010000045.1 GCA_017416665.1 Oscillospiraceae bacterium | reverse complement strand
TCATTATCCGCAGTGTTTCGCAGTGAGGCATAAAATCTGTTTCGATTTTTCCGGCTTTTATTGCATTTAATGAAGCTTCAACCTCGTATTCATAGCCGGAAATTTGCGGTGGTGTTTTATAGTCTTTAATTGTTCCGTCATTTAAAATAACTCTGATACCTTCACAATTATTAATATTATGAAATTCAATTCTTCCGTCCGTTCCGTAAATCACACCAAGCCTGTCAGTATTGGCAGCAGCATTATTATGAAGAAGGGCAGTTTTATCATCTTTAAAGGTGATAAGTATATTATTAATTATGTCGACACCATGTTTGTTTTTTATACATTTGGACTTGATGTCTGCTATGTCGTTGCCGAATGCCATAAGAGCAAAGTTAATAGTGTATATACCTATGTCAAGTAATGCTCCGCCTGCAAGCTCAGGCTTCTGAACTCTTTCCTTATTTAAAAGATTATATCCTATATTTGCTGTAAGAGAAGAAATTTTCCCGATAATGCCTGATTTGATAATTTCATCAAGTACAAATTTCATAGGCATAAATCTTGTCCAGATAGCTTCTGAAACAAAAATATTATGATTTCTCGAGTAATCAAGAAGCTTTTCAGCCTGCTTTGCATTAGCTGTAAAGGATTTTTCACAAAGTACATTTTTACCATTTTCCAGACACAGCATACAGTCTTCATAATGTCTGGAATGAGGGGTTGCAATATATATAAGCTCAATATCCGGGTCCTTTACAAGCTTTTCATAGCTTTCATAGTAATTGGGAATATTATATTTTTCGGCAAAGTTTTTTGCTTTTTCGGCAGTTCTTGAGGCAACTGCATATAAACTGACATTGTTCATTTGGTTTATGGTAGCAGACATTTTTTCTGCAATGCTGCCGGTACCTAAAATTCCTATATTCATATATTCTCCTTTGTTTGCCTGAATAAATAAGGTTTTACAGTAATATATTACGCTATCTGTATTGAAGAAAATCTATAAATTTCTCAAACGCTTTCTTTCCACCATCGTTTCTCTTGAATACCCCTGCATCTTCCAGCACTTCAAGAAAGACCTTTCCGATTTCCTGCTTTAAAATTGTCTCTGCATTCGTTTTGTTAAAATGCGGATATTCAGCGAGTATTTTATTTGCCCAGTCAGCATGCTGTGTCAGTTCAGGAATACTGTACAGATTTTCACCACTGAGCATTGCATCCTTCAAAAGTGCAATTTCTTTTGCAAGTCTTGACGGAAGAACAGCAAGTCCCATAACTTCAATCAGACCAATATTTTCTTTCTTTATATGATGAAGCGACGGATTCGGGTGAAACACTCCCATCGGTCTTTCAGATGTTGTTATATTATTTCGAAGTACCAGGTCAGATTCATATGTATCATTCTTTTTTCTTGCAATCGGTGTTATTGTATTATGTGGCGTATTGTCTGTAAAGGCATAAATTCCTGCATTTTCATCTGAATAATTTCTCCACTTTTCAAGAATTTCAGCACAGCATTCTGAAAGCTGTTTTCTGTTCGGTGATGCCACACGAATAACCGACACCGGCCACTTTACAATACCTGCCTTTACATCAGGAAATGTCCTTATTTCAAACTCAGTTTCAATCGGAGCTTTTTCCATTGCAAATGAGTAGTTACCGCCCTGAAAATGCTCATGAGTTAAAATCGAACCTCCCACAATCGGCAAATCTGCATTTGAACCAACAGTATAATGCGGCAGGAAATCAACAATATCAAAAAGTTTTTCAAACACAGTATTGTCAATTTTCATAGGTATATGCTTTTCATTAAAGAAAATACAATGCTCATTATAATATCCGTATGGTGAATACTGTAACTGCCATTTTTCATTGTTTACTTTAATCGGAACAGGACGGAGATTCTGTCTTGCAGGATGTGATGCGTGACCTGCAAAACCTGCATTCTCAGGACAAAGCTGACATTTTGGATAGACGGACGATTTCTGAGTTTTTGCCGCAGCAATATCACGAGGGTCTTTTTCAGGTTTGGAACAGTTTATGGTAATATCAAGCGTACCGTATTCACAGTCATAGGTCCACTTCAGATCCTTTTCAATTCTGCCTGCACGAACATAATTCAACTTTTTACTGAAATCAAAATACCAGTCGGTAGCTTCCTTCGGATTTACTGCATAACGCTTATTAAATTCAGTCACAACCTCTCTTGGCATAGGTGTAAGAATACCCATAAGCTTTGTATCAAATAAATCACGTGAATTTGAAGTATCAGCAATAATATTGTTTTCGCATGCATATCCAATCAGCTGCTTTAGAATTTCGTCAATTGTTTCATTGCTGTATTCTGCGTCTGTTTCTTTCCAATCGGTAAGATTTAAAGCATCCATAAGCTGATTGCGTACAACGTAGATGTCATATTCTGTTATAAGTTCATTTTTAAGAGCATAATCAATTAATTTCTGTACAGCTTTGTAAATCATACAATCACCTCATTATTCGTCATATCCATTCGGATGATTTTTATGCCATTTCCATGCACTTGCAATAATTTCCTCAAGACTGTTATGTATCGGATTCCAGCCTAAAATCTTTTTCGCCTTTTCGCTTGAAGCCACAAGTCTTGCCGGGTCGCCTGCACGTCTTGGAGTTTCTGTTGCCGGAATCGGATGTCCTGTAACTTTTCTTGCTGTTTCGATAACTTCACGAACAGAGTACCCTACACCGTTGCCAAGATTGAAAATATCACTCTCACCGCCGTCTGTCAGATATTTTACAGCAAGAATATGTGCCTGTGCAAGATCTGTAACATGTATATAGTCACGAATACATGTTCCGTCAGGTGTGTCATAATCTGTTCCGTAAATTGAAATCGTTTCACGCTTACCATTTGGTACTTGGAGAATAAGTGGAATAAGGTGGCTTTCCGGATTGTGAGCTTCTCCTATCGTACCACTTTCGTCAGCACCACAGGCATTGAAATAACGCAGTGAAACATATCTGAGATTGTGAGCTTTAGCCGTCCACTTGAACATTTTTTCCATAGCAAGCTTTGTTTCGCCATATGGGTTTGTCGGACAGGTTCTGTCGGTTTCAAGAATAGGAATATTCTCGAGTTCGCCGTATGTAGCGGCTGTTGAAGAAAATACTATTTTATCCACATTATTCTTTACCATTGCTTCAAGGAGAACCTTAGTGCCACAGAGATTATTATCATAATATTTAAGCGGATTTGTAACGCTTTCACCAACGAGAGAATATGCAGCAAAATGAATTACAGCGTCAATCTTTTCCTGATGAAAAAGATTATCAAGAAAATCCGAGTCACGAAGGTCTCCTTCGTAGAATTTTGCACCTTCAGGGATTGCTTTGCGATATCCTGTAACAAGATTATCTGTAATCACAACATCATGTCCAGCTCTGATAAGCTCAAGTGCGGTATGTGAACCGATATAGCCTGCACCGCCAACTACCAAAATCCTCATATTGTCATCTCCTTTGTAATTTCAGCTCCGCCCATAGGACGAATTCTCAGCTTCAGACATGAACCTTTTCCAAAGATTCTGTCTATTTCGTTTTTATAGACTTCCACCATATCAACAGGAACAAAAGCCTGAATTGTACCTGCAAAGCCACCGCCATGTACTCTTACAGCACCTTTATTTCCAAGAATTTTCTTGCTCATTGTGATGGCAAGAGGGATTTCCTGCTGTGTCGGCTGAGTAACAGAGTAAAGATTCTGTAAAAGCTGTGATGATGAATCTCCCGATTGTCTTACGAGTCCAAGGAAATAATCAATATTGTCCTTTTTCAAAGCTTCTGCTTCAGCGACAGCACGTCTGTTCTCATCAAAGAAATGAACTGCACGAAGTATTGCTCTGTCGGAACAGCTTTTTCTGATTTTCGGAAGCTCTGCATAGAACTCTTCTTCATTAACCTGACGGAGAAATCTCTTGTCAAAATACTTTGCAACGGCTTCCATCTCGCTTCGTACTGCAACATAATCGTCTGTAAGATTTTCGTGACTTCCCTTCGTATCGGTAATGCATAGGCTGTAGCCTGCCTGTTCAAAATCAAAGCTGAAACTGTTTATCCGGGGATTTTCTGTATCTGCAAAATCAATTTCAACAAGTCCGCCCACAGATGAAACCATCTGATCCATAAGTCCGCTGTTTTTGCCGAAGTAAACATTTTCTGCATACTGTCCGATTTTTGCAATCTCAACAGCACCTGCTCTGCCGTTATTGTAATGACTGTCAATAATTGTTCCGATAAGTGTTTCAAATGCGGCAGATGATGAAATTCCGCTTCCGCTTAAAACATCTGATGTACAGTAAGCATCAAAACCACCTATTTCAACACCAATTTCATAAAATCTCGAAACGATACCTCTCACAATTGCCGCTGTACCTTTTTCATTTTCATGTACACCGAGATCATCAAGCGAAACTGTGAAAAAATCATATCCTTCAGATTTTATTCTGATTACATTGTCATTATGAAAGGCAACTGCTGCCGCCGCATCAATATTAACTGCTGCCGCAAGCACACAACCATGCTGATGGTCGGTGTGATTTCCGCCGATTTCCGTTCTTCCCGGTGCAGAGAAGATTTTTACATCTTCTCTGTGGGGATAAAATTTTACAAAACTATTTACAAGATTTATATAACGTTTTTTCTGATAGTCAAGATCAGACTTCATATCACCGTAAAGCTGTCTGAAAACATCTGAAAATTCATCATTTTCCAATTTATATAAAACTGTATTTATATTCATAAGCTTCTCCTTTCAATTAAAGAGGACTGATTTCAAAAGCTATTGTAAGTGGATTTTCGGAATTTATTTTGTACTCCTGATGAACAGGTGCACCCCAGCTGTCATCGCCGCCTACACCCATCTGCTTTGCGGCAATTCTTACCCATGTATAAGAGCTTGTCGGAAGTTCTTCAATGTGTATTGCATTGTCCAGTTCATATGCACTATATGGAAGAATACTCATTTCAAAAGGTTGCTTTGTAGCAGTAAATCCCAGACCTCTGCTGCTTTTATCATATACATTAACATATCTCACGCCTGTTCTGTTGCCGCATTCCTGTGGGTTCAAATATTTTGGAAAATTTTCTTCTGCTGTACTTGTATAAACTCCAAGTTTTGCACCATTGTTTCTGTCTATGTAGTTTTCTTCAGCACCCATTCCATAGTATGTGAATTTGTTATACTGCTTTTTCATTTTGAAGTCGATTGCAAATACAGGCATATCCGATAAACCGTTCACTCCCGGATATTCTGCTCTTACACCAAGTCTGCCGTCAAAATATGCGTTGTAAATCACCTTGTATTCAAATGATGGAACTGTCGGTGCAAGATAGGTAAATGTAATTTCAAGACTGTCTGCTTTTTCCTTTGTTGTAAGTCTGTCACCCAGAAGCTTTGCACATCTGCCGGCAATCTGCCACTGTGCATTTTCGTACGGGTAGCCTGCTCCTGTGTCGTTATCGGTGTGTGCTCTGAAAAAGCTGATTTTCGGTGTACGGGTAATATATTCAACGCCATCATATACAAGTGAGCTGATACCACCCTCACGCTTATCAAACTGCATGCTGAAATTTTCTCCCTGTACTCCTATGCAGAAATCACCATATATAATTTCAGCCTTTGAGTCTGATTTAATTTCTTCATCTGTTTCTACAGTAATAATTTCCTGTGCAAATGCGATTTCGTGTCCTTTTTCAGCCCAGATATTATCCTCTGCAATAACTGCTGAAACTGTTGTCACATATTCACCTGCTATTTCGGGAATAGCAATTTCAATCGGAACAACGGTATTTCCGTCTGCTTTAACATTTATTTCAAGCTGTTTTTTCATAAGAATTTCGCCCTCTTTTTCAAGAGTAACATTAAAAATATATCCGCTTGTGTCTGTGAAAAGATTTCTGTTTTCTACTGTCAGAACGCTGTCCTTTACTGTCATTCTGATATTTGAGTAAAGAGCCTTTACTTCCTGTACCTTAGGAGAATATGTACGGTCTGCATAAACTATACCGTTTGTACTGAAGCCGTAGTCACAGGCTCTGTCATCAAAGTCACCGCCGTATACAAGATTACCGTCCTTATAAAGTGCCTGGTCGATATAGTCCCAGATAAAGCCGCCCTGATATGCTTCATATTTATCTTCAAGATCAGTATAAAGCTTCATACCGCCGAGGGAGTTACCCATAGCGTGCATATATTCACAGCTTATATATGGCTTGCCTGTGTTCTGTTTGAGGTATTCCTCAACATCACAAGGCTTTGCATACATTCTGCTTTCCATATCGGTGATGTAATCATACTTTCTGTTCCACACAACACCCTCATAGTGAACAAGTCTTGTGCTGTCAACATCGTGAAAATATTGAGCCATAGCAGCAATATCGTCACCGCAGTAGCTTTCATTTCCGCATGACCAGATAAGTACGCTCGCATGATTCTTGTCACGTTCATACATTGACTTTGCTCTGTCAAGACACGCTTCCTTCCATTCAGGAAGTGATGCAGGAATATTGATTGACGGCTCACATGCACCCATTTTCTGCCATGTACCATGTGATTCAAGGTTTGTTTCATCTATAAGGTAAATGCCGTATTCATCACAAAGCTTATACCAGAGTGAGTTGTTAGGATAATGACATGTACGGACAGCATTGATGTTATTCTGCTTCATAAACTTAATATCATAAATCATATCTTCTTCTGTTACAACTCTGCCGCCCTCTGCATTCCATTCATGACGGTTAATACCCTTGAAAATTATTCTTTTTCCGTTCAGACACATTAAGCCGTTTTTCAACTCAAAGGTTCTGAATCCCACCTTTGTTTCAGCCGTTTCAACAATTTCATCACCGGAAATAATTTCAGCTTTAAGTGTATAAAGATAAGGCAACTCTGCACTCCATGGCTTTGCATCAGGAATTGAGGCCGTTACATTTTCAGTATCACTTTCAAATACAATTTTATCATTGCTGTCAGTCAATGTAAGCTTTACAGAATAATCCTTTTCACCTGTTACGTCAAGTAAAGTTGTAAGAATACCGTTTCCGTTTTCATAGTCATAATCTGTTGTGATTTTCATATCACGAACATGAACCTTTGGAACAGCATAAAGATACACATCACGGAAAATTCCCGAAAATCTCCAGAAGTCCTGGTCTTCAAGCCAGCTTGCTGTGCTGTAACGATAAACTTCAACTGCAAGTCTGTTATTCTTTTCCTTGAGGTACGGAGTAATATTAAATTCAGACGGTGTAAAGCTGTCCTCTGAGTAACCTACAAATTCGCCGTTAAGCCATACATAAATTGCTGTTTCAACACCCTGAAAGCTGATATATGTTTCCTTGCCAAGCAGATCAGCGTCAACATCAAAGAATCTTACATAGCTTCCTACAGGATTGCGTTTCTGTGGTATCTGCGGAGGAACAAGGCTTTCCTGTCCCTCCCAGGGATACTGTGTATTCACATACTGTGGTTTGTCATATCCCTGAAGCTGAATGTGTCCCGGAACTTTTATATCATCAAAGTTATTTACATCAAATTCAGTCTTGTAAAAGTCGACAGGTCTGTTGTCAGGATGTTCTGTATAAGCAAACTTCCATGTTCCGTTCAATGACTGTATAAGCTGTTTTCCGTTTACTGTACATGTATGGTCAGAATGTGCTTTTTCTCTGTTAACTGCAAAAATCTCAGGATTTTCAAGCCATTTTAATGTAGGTTTCATAAGATGTCCTCCTTATTTGTTGTGTGTGTTGTCCCATTCTTCGTTAGCTTTCTCAACTGTAAGGCGTGAGAGTAAAACTGTAATTATAACATTTAAAATCACCGGTAACCAGAGATACATAAAATTCAGCATATTTATGCATGAATCAGGCTGTATGTCTGCATTCGCAATATAACCGCCTGCTGCAAGAAGCCAGCCTGTCAATGCCGTTCCGATACCTCCACCGATTTTTACACCAAGTGATGAGCAGGAATACATTGTTCCATCAATTCTCTTGCCTGTTGTTCGGTATGTATAATCCGAACAGGCTGCTATAAGTGCATTAAGATCACCCTGCATAGGGCTCATTGCAAATGCTGCAACACCTGTGAAAATCAGCATCATCGGAATATTCTGCATATATCCACCCACCATTACAAGCACTCTTGCAGCTACCGAAATGATATATCCTGTCAAATTAAGTTTATACATACCTTTTAACTTCTTCACAAGAAACGGTGTTATCAGAAGACCGCAAATCATCGGAATATTTATTGCAAGAGAGAAGGTACCGATTAAATCTGCATTTCCAAGAATGTAGGTCATGTAATAGATTCCCATACTGAGTGTTGCGGAAAAAAGCTGTGTCAGAATGTATATGCCACATATCAGGATATAGTATTTGTTGGAAATAAGAATTTTTGCCGAATCAATAAGTGCGTATTTCTTGCTTTCATCTTTAGTTCTGTTTTCCTTATCAGCAAGTTCGAAATCTGGATAAGCCTCACTTGAAAACTTTGCTGCTTCTTCATCAGCAGGATTTTCTTTTTTCAGTTCTTTTTCAGAAAGTTCCTTAACAGAGAATACTGAAATGGTGTTTACAATAAGTCCTGCAACTGCGTAAATAATTGCTACTGTTCTCCAGCCTTCTGCACCGCCGCCACACCAGTCAACAGCTTTTACTGTTATCGACTGAATAAGCAGGCTTGTTCCGAATGCAAATATAAATCTGATTGAACCCATCTGTACTCTTTCGTTTCCATTTCTGGTGATGAGTGCTGTAAGTGCTGAATATGCAATATTGTTGGCAGTATAGAACACTGCATTCAATAATGTGTAGGTGATAAAGAAATATGCATATTTTGCTACATCACCCCACCCTATCGGAACTGCAAAAATTGCAATCAGCATAAAACTGCATCCGATATAAGGATAAAGCATCCACGGACGAGCTTTGCCAAGCCTTGACTTTGTTTTGTCGATGAGTGAGCCGAATATAATATCGGTAAAGCCGTCAAAAATTTTTGAAACCATCATCAGAGTTCCGACAATACCGGCATTCAATCCTGCTGTATCCGTCAGATAAATCATCATGAAGGTTGAAAGAAAAGCGTAGACAACGTTTCCGGCAATATCTCCGGAACCATATCCTATCTTATTGTACCACTTTAAATATTTTTTCTCAGTCATTTTAATCTCTCCTTTAAAAGAATTCATTATGGTTTTTAATGTCCTCCGCAGCTCTCGAGTTCTGCTTCAGGGGGAAGCAATATCTGATAAAGGTCAAATACTACAATTCAATTAAAGGCGCCTTTGTTTTTCTGTTTATATTCTAACATACTTTTAATTTCAAGTACATAAACACAATAGAACAAAATATGCACAAAATGATACAAATATATTGAAAACTGATATAAAATATGTTATACTGTGAGAAAAGGAGGAAATGAGCCTATGTTTACAAATGTTGCCTATCTTCATAATTCTCTTTCCGATATAGTTGATACATCAAAATCACTTATTGTAACAAGCTGTGGATATTATAATGTTCATAGTCGACCTGTAGTTTCCACCGAACGCCCAAACGGCAGAAAGGACTATCAGCTTTTATATATTGCAAAAGGCAAGGGATATTTTTATTTTGATGACAAAGAGCATGTTATCTCAGAAGGAAATATGATTTTATACCGTCCTGATGAAACTCAGATGTACTATTATCATGCCGAGGATAAAACAGAGGTTTATTGGGTACATTTTACAGGAAGACACGTTGAATCAATTCTCGAATATTATCAGTTACCCGAAACTGAAAATGTATTTTTTACAGGTACTTCACCCGATTATCAGTGGATGTATCGTCAGATGATACAGGAACTGCAGCTTTGCCGTACGAATTATGAGGAGCTTTTGTCGCTCATGCTTCGCCATATTTTCATAATGATAAACAGGTATATTAAAGAAGAAAAAAAATCGGGCAGCGACATTCAGAATGAAATTGAACGTGCTACCCATTATTTTAACGAAAATTACAATAAACAGATAAATATTGATGAATATGCAAGGTCAAGACATATGAGCACCTGCTGGTTTATACGAAGTTTTAAGCAGATTCTAAAGGTTACTCCTATGCAGTATATCCTGTCACTGAGAATGGCAAATGCACAAAATCTGCTTGAAAGTACACAATATAACATTTCAGAAATTGCAGAAGCTGTAGGCTATGATAATTCACTTTATTTCAGCCGTCTTTTTCATAAACATATTGGTGTTTCGCCGTCAGAGTATAGAAAAAGCAGAATGTAAAATAATAGCAGACGCGACTCCATCCCAAAATTTGTGTAAACCTCTGAAGTAGTGTATAATAGAAAAGACATTACATCGGAGGTTTAAATTATGGGAAGAAGAAAAAGGACAGAAGAACAGCAGGCAATAAGAATATCTTCAACACCACAGTTACGCATACAGTTTATCTCTATATTTGTCAATTTTCCACACTCCTTCAATTAAACAGCGATTTCAAAAATTGCTTAAAATCTTCATATATGATCATTTCTCCATGATCATAAACTATAAATTTTCCGGTTATTTTTGAGTATCCCAAAAAACAGCCATCGCCGTTAATTTCGCCAATAAGCACATAATCTTCTGGCAGATAATCGTTTTTAGCACAGATCATTTTTGTACCATAGAAATGTGCAAATTCATTTGCAATTACGCTACCATTAGAAAACCGTAGCCAATCTTTATAGGATTCAGGAATTGTCAAGTTGTTTTTTATTTCCCAATTCAAAATCTCCTCTTCTGTAGCAGGATCATTAAAATTAAAATAATAACTCTCCTTAAGCTTTTGACTAGAACGAACTATGCTTTTAATCTCATCTGTCAAACTATTATTTGGTACATACATAATAAATTTCTCCTTTTGTACTTTTTTAATTATATCAAAATTAATCAAACCACCTTCTTCAAGCCATTGAAACAAAAAAGTGTTTTCTGCATAGTGATTATCTCTGATTGAATTACTTTCATTATACCATACCCCACCGAAAACATCCAGCATCAAAAATAAACAAAACAAAAATTCAACTTCAATAACCACTCATTCTATGATACGTTTATAGGGAAATGTATATACAAAAACAGACGCATGTCAAACACACGTCTGCTTTAAATTACTATTTACGCTTTACAGCCTTCAGCTCAATATATCCACGTTCACCTCTCGATTCAAGCTGTATTCTTGGTTCATCGCTGTTCCACTCAAAGCCGATAACCGATGGTTCATATTTTTCCATAGACTGCTGCACAGCCATTATAGCTTCACAGTAATCTTCTTCCTCAAAGGGTTCTCCCTGAAACATAAGATAATCACATTCAGGCATTTCAATAACATCAAATCCCTTAGGAATTATACCGTTATAATCCTCCGGTACTTCAACCCCCTGGACATAAACCGAGGTATCAGGTTTTCTGTACTTGTCCGTAAGCCACAGGCAGACAGGTTCACCGCAAAGTGAATCCATACTCAGAAGAGTGCCCCACACATCACAGCCTACCTCCTCGCAGTATGCAAAATAATCCTCAGCCTTTATACCTCTTCTGATAATCACCTTTCGTGCAGGCTTGTGAATCTGCTGAATAAAAACATTCTGTACATTTTTCATAGTCATTTCTTCCTTTCGCATTTCTCTGAATTTTACACCGTAGGGAACGAAAAGAGTAATGGGAACAGGATTTGTGGCATACTCCTTTGGATTGCATCCGAACTCACGCAGAAATGCACGCTGATAACCATCAACACTTCCGAATCCCATTTCAAATGCAACATCAGCAATCCTGCAGTTTTCATTTTTAAGCTTCATTGCAGACCTTGAAAGACGTAATCTACGTATATACTCAGAGGGGGTAAATCCCGTGTATAACTTAAATATACGGTAGGAATACCATGGTGAAAACAACGCTGCTTTCGATAAATCCGCCATTGTGATTTCCTCATCTGTATGAGCTTCTATGTAGTCCTGCATTCTTTGTACCGCCATAATCTGTTCCTTCATCTTATCGCCTCCCTGTGATTAAAATCGGAGCAAAACGTGATAAGCTCGCTTAATCACGTTGCGACGATTGCAACCGTCGCAGGGAGTTTTGCTCCTCAGGGTTTCAGTGGGAGATTTATTCTCCTACTGAAAGTCTGAATGGAACCCGCCGCCTAAGAG
>JAFQBO010000371.1 GCA_017416665.1 Oscillospiraceae bacterium | reverse complement strand
TAATAACGCTTAAATTATGCCCGATATTGTACCCCAAGGGCACTTCCTTCGGGCGTCCAGTCGGGACACCGACAAATAAAAATTTAAAAGGGCGACTCTTAGTGTTCGCCCTTCTTGTATTATAAAGTCAAATACTCTTTTGTAATCGCCATCCATTCCCTTACCCAATAAGTGGGGATAAGCTGAATTGTAAGATAATCATTTTTTGCATTTACTGCCGAAACGTTCAGACCGAATTTTTCAGCAATATATCCTGCACGATACTGATGAAAACCATCAGTTACTATTGCAATATCTGATATGCCGTATTCCCTGAGAAGTTCTGATGAAAACTTAAGATTTTCAAGAGTATTGGCAGACTTGTCCTCCATTATGATTCGGTCTTCATCTATCCCCTTGTCAACAAGGTAACGTTTCATTGCCAGTGCTTCGGAAATCTTTTCGTCATCGCCCTTTCCACCTGATACAACGCACATAACCTCCTGATTTTCTTTCAGGAATTCGTACGCACCATCAAGACGTCTTGAAAGCATACGGCTTGGTCTTTCTCCGTTGACCTTACAGCCGAGAACCACAACGGCTTTTGCGTTTTCCGGAGACTTAAGCTGCGCATGTACCATAAAAGCGGTCAGAACACCTGCATAAATGACAGCCGCAATCATAACAACTGCTCCTGCAATAATTATTATTTTACCTATGCTCCCGGAAAACAGCTCTGAAATCAGCAGTTTGAACCTGTCAAAGAAAATTGTCACACTCAGAAAAAGCAGGCTTAACAGTATTCCGAAAATGTTTCCGGGATTCAGAATTCCTGAAAGGATGGGCAGTATAAATACGAGTAAAATCAAAGCTTCAGCAATAATAAGAATATTTCTTGTCATTGAGTACCTCTTAATTAAGAACTTGTACCGATAGGATTTGTGCATAAATTTTCGAGCATAATTTTAAGAAGAACAAGACGAATTTTTACAGGCTTACTTGCGTACCCCAAGGGCACTTCCTTCAGGCGTAAAGCAAGAAATTTCAACGCAGTTATTATTAAAATTTGCCGAAAAGATATGTGCTATAGCCTATTGGTACGAGTTCTGAAATATATTGTGTTCAAATACGAGTACACGGAATTCGTCATCTGATGTCTTTATTCCGAAATCCTTAACTGCTTGTAAAACAAGCTCAGGTGATGCATTTTTAAGATCCGAATATTCTCTGTCTGAAAGGAGAATAAAGTAATCCTTTTGTCCTTCCTGTGTTTTATACCACTTTGCTGAAGACTGATAGAAACGAGGAGTAATGCCTCCGTCATCAACAGTAACTTCACGAACCTTTACCTTTGAATCAGATATAACAGTAATGGAATTTGCGTTCCAGAAGGTTGCATAACCATAGGTGAGATTTTCATTTTCAAGCGTTGACGCAAGAGTAAACAGAACGTTATCCTTATAGTTGTCTGACGGCATCTTTGCAACATATGACAGATTGATTACCGATATAAGTATTGCCAAAACCGTTCCAGCAACAGACATTCTCTTAACAGCCGCTGTCAGTATTTTTGAAGAAATAACCCACTCTGCAAAAAGTATGCTTGTAACAATTGCTGTACCGATAACAGGAACCAAACGCCATGGAGCTGAAGAAAGAAGACCACAGATAAAACCGAGTAAGATAATCGCAGTTGAAAACCAGTGTACCCAGATGAAAATTTTCAGCATTCTGCCTTTTGTATCATTTGTGTATTTTTTATAAAAACAAGTGGCAATTATTGGAACCACAGCAATTACTACTGCGTTTATCACATACAGAATATTGATAATTCCACCGGTTTCAGAAAACTTTGTGTCTTTAAGATTCTGTACGCCAAAGACAGAAAGCCACGCTTCAGGAATTACAAGAGCGTTTTGAACCCAGTTCTGTACAGGCGAAAACTTTGAAAAACTTTCCTGATAACCGGCTCTCATATCACCCTGTATGAGTGATAAAAGAAGTGTACCAAAAACTATCATTACAAGAAATGTACCCATACGGGCAAAGGCATAAAGTGATTTTTTATCTGTCAGCTTTGTATCGGAATCAAGAAAGCGTTCTGCAAAGATTGATGCAATAAAAGGAAGTCCGAAAATTGACAAAGCAGATATGCCGTCTGTTGCTGTCAGTAAAATAAAAATGCAGAGTATCACAAGAGTTATAATATAATTTCGTGAACATTTTTTTATAAGTCTGCTTCCTTCAAGACAGCTTTTACGTTTTTCGTTTAAATTCATCAGTTTAAAATACAGAAAGAGTCCGATAAATATAAACAACAGACCAAGCGTGTAATAAATGGTATGTCCCCAGAAAATTTCACGGCTCTTTTCAGATGAAAATGTCATTGCAATCAGTACTGCGGACGATGCAAGGTTATATCTTATATCAATATGCATTTCACGAAGCATAAGCATAAAAAATCCCGTAAAGAGAATAAAAAATGCAAACATTCCAATATGTTGTGCCGTCATTGACAGACCGAAAATCGCTATTAACGGCTGCATAATAAGATTTATACCAAACGGCAGAAAACATGCATAATGAAAGCTTTTGTCAAATATACTCCCACTTTCATAGGAAGCGTTTGCCCACATGATGGTATCGGTACAGTCCGCATGGAACTCGCCCTGAGAAGTCCAGAAGATGTAATATACCGCTATTACCGTTGAAAAAAGAAAAAATACTGCCGGCAATACATACGACAAAATACAGCATAGTTTTCGATTGCCTGAAAGGTCATCGGCAAATTTAATTTGTTTCACAATTTTTTCCTCCAAATCATTATTTACTTTTTTAATTATACATAAAATAACATACTTTGTCAATTATTATTTCAGACAGATGTTTATTATAAGATAAATTTATATTTGTCTGAGATAAGCCTCCCCTGACAGGGGAGGTGCCACGAAGTGGCGGAGAGGTTTAAAAGCAAAAATTATTTTAACCCCTCTGTCAGCAAGCTGACATCTCCCCTTTCAGGGGAGACTGAAATTACACCGACAAATATAAATTTATATTTGTCGGTGTAATTTAATTTTGCAAATTTTTTGTAGGGGACGGCGCCCACGACGTCCCGTGAATTAAACATGGTAATCGGCGGTGCGTCGAGGGCGCCGCACCCTACAAATTATAGGTACGGAAAATAAAAATGTTTGTGCGATAAATATAAATTTAACTGC